>JAILNT010000117.1 GCA_024691265.1 Treponema sp.
ACCATACCCATCATTCCCATATAACTTCTAGGTACCGCACCTATTCCCATAAGACTTGTTACTACAGGACAAGGGAAAGACTCAAGAAATCTTGAAAGTCCCCCTGCACCTTTTTCAGTATTTGCTCCTCCTCCTACATAAAGAACAGGCTTATGTGCATGCAGAATTCGTTTTGCACTCTCTTTCAGTAAATCTTTTATTTCATTTTCAGGAGTATGGTATCTAACAGAATCTCCTAAACTAGCAAAATCTCCTGTTTTTGGGTTTCCTAATTCAGGCATTTCAGGAAGAGAATCTATTTCTATAGAAGAAGTCTGCACATCTCTTGGAACATCTACAAGAACAGGTCCTGGTCGTCCATTTTGTGCAATGGCAAATGCTTCAGGTATAGCTTTTAATAGCTCTTTTACAGATTTTACCATCATAGAATGCTTTGTTATAGGAAAAGATAGACCAAATGTATCTGCCTCTTGAAAGGCATCTGTTCCTATAAGATTTGTATTTACCTGCCCCGTAATTGCAACTACAGGTATAGAATCACATCTTGCATCAGCTATAGCTGTTAAAAGATTCATGGCTCCAGGCCCACTTGTCGCCATACATACTGCAGGTTTTCCTGTAGTACGAGCCATTCCCTGTGCAATAAAACCAGCTGCCTGTTCATGTCTTACGAGTACATGTGTAATGCTGCTTTTATAAAGCTCGTCATACAAAGGCAGAATGGAACCGCCGGGAATACCAGCGACGGTAGTAATACCCGCTTTTTCAAGCAAGGCAATTATAATCTGAGAACCTGTCATCTTCATGAGTGTGTAATTTCCTATCGAAATAGAGTTTTCTATGAAGCCAAAATTGGCTAATGCTTGTCTAAAAAAATACTCTCATAGCGGTATATTTTTGTCAAGGTTACAAAAAGCGAGCTTTTGCTGTATATTAAAAAATATGTCACTTAATTGTAATGAAATTGATGAAGTATTAGGCGAATTAAATCTTAAAGATGCATTTATTCAGGACATAGTACAACCTGGATATGACAGCATAGCTTTTAATGTATATAAAGTATCAGATGCAAAAACTATACTTGTTTGTACAGCAGCAGGAGCATGTAGAATACACCAGACATGGAAAAAAGTTCCTAAAAATACAAAGCCTTTAAGATTTATGGAATGTCTTAAATCGCACATAAAAGGTGCAAGAATAGAAAGTATTGAACAAATTGGAAAAGAAAGAATTATCGAAATAAAACTTTTCAGAGCTGGGAAAATATATGTAATGACTGCTGCAAATCAAGTTCTCGGAAAGAAAGGAGATGAAGAAGATGAGAACAACGATGAGCACTATATTCTATATATAAGATTATGGAGTAATGCCGGAAATATCATTCTCTGTAAGGAAGATGGTTCCATAATCGACAGTATGTACAGACGTCCTAATAAGGGAGAAGTTACAGGAGGTATCTTTAATCCAAGGGAAGAACTTGCAAAGAAAAAAGTAGAACAAGAGCAAGCTGGCATAGAAAAAGAAGAACGTATATGGCCTATAAGAAAGTTTGAAGAACTGGGAAAAGCAAAAGACGGACAAGAATTATCTTTTAACAAAAAAATTGATATCTGGTATGGAGAACACGCTACAGCCTTATCAAGAGAATCTTTATTACTGCAAGCTGAAAAATGGTATAACAGCAGAAAAAGCAGAATGGAAGCAGCCCTTAAAAAGCTTGAAGCAAAACTTGAAAGCTTTAAGGACGCAGACAGAATAAAACATCAGGGAGATTTAATTTTATCTTTCGGCTATGGAGCAGATTTATCAAAAGGTTTTATTGAATGCACAGATTATGATAATGGCAATACTGTAAAACTTAGTATAGATTCTAAAAAAAGCGTTCAGGAAAATGCTTCTGCATATTATGAAAAATATAAAAAGGCAATAAGTGGTCAAGATGAACTTTCACATGACATACAGATGTCAAAAAGAGAAATTGAAGAATTAGAAAAACTCTATGCGAAAATACAAAATGAAAAGAATGTGTTGAAGATAGAACAGATTCTTAGAAAATCTACAATGCCTAAGCAGCAAAAAGAGAAAGAACAACCAGGTCTTGAATACAATATAGATGGCTGGAGAATACTTGTAGGTAGAAATGTAAATGAAAATGATGACTTACTAAGACATTATGCAAAAGGTCAGGATATGTGGCTACATACAAGAGACTACGCAGGAGGTTATGTATTCATAAAGGCAAGAACTGGTAAAACAGTTCCTTTAAACATATTGCTATACGCAGGAAACCTTGCAGTATACCACAGTAAAGGAAGAAAAAATGGCAAGGCAGATTTGTATTATACACAGGTAAAATATTTAAGAAGAGCAAAGAATGGTCCAAAAGGTTTAGTTCTCCCGACTAATGAAAAAAACATTTGTATAACACTGGATAATACTATACTTAAAAAATTAGATGAAATACAGGAAATACAGAATGGAATATAAATTTATGCCTTCTATTTTTAATTACATTGAAACTTCTGAAGTATTTTGATAAAGTAGCTGTCAAAATATTTCTAGTAACAAGTTATTAAATGTAACGCATTTTTATAGACAGGGAGAGAATATGAAAATATCAGACATATTAAATAAAAAAAATGTCACATTATCATTAGAGGTATTTCCTCCTAAAAAGCAAGATGCTTTTGAAGGTGTTGTAAAAACAGCAAAAGAACTCACTTTATTAAAACCTGATTTCATGAGTATAACTTATGGAGCAAATGGCTCTACCAGAGAAAATACAGCAGAAATTGCCTGTGAAATAGAAAAATGCGGAGTACCATCTTTAGCTCACCTTACTTGTATAGGTGCAAATGCAGAAGGACTAGATAATGCAATTGAAAGACTAAAGAAATTTGGAATAAGTAATGTACTTGCATTACGGGGCGATATTCCTCAGGATATGGAAAAAGAAGAAGCAATAGGAAAATATCCTCATGCTTCAGACTTAGTACCAGCATTAAAGGACGCAGGATTTTGTGTAGGAGGAGCCTGTTATCCAGAAGGACACCCGGAAAGTGCAAACAGAGCTATTGATATAGATAACTTAAAAAAGAAAGTTGATGCAGGTGTAGACTTTCTCACAACACAGATGTTTTTTGATAATGACATGCTTTACAGCTTTTTATATCAACTTCAGTCTAAAGGCATTCATGTTCCTGTTATAGCAGGTATCATGCCTATAACAAATGCCGCACAAGTGCAAAAAATGGTTATGATGTCTAATGCATTTATTCCTAGAAAGCTTTTAGCTATATGTGATAAATATTCTGATGACAAGGAAGCGATGAGACAAGCTGGAATAGCTTATGCTACAGACCAGATTATAGACCTCATTTCTAATGGAATAAGAGGTATTCACATATACACTATGAATAAAAGTGCAATATCAACTGATATTTTACACAACGTAGATAATATATTAAAAGCTGTTAATAAAGAGAAAACAGAATAAATAAAAGGACATTATATGAAAAAGCCATCTTTCAGAGAGTATTTAAGAGAATGCATTGAAAAAGAGATTCCTCTATTCTTTGATGGAGGAATGGGAACTATGATTCAATCTACAGGTATAACTGATTATTCAATACCTGAGGAATTGAACATAACACACCCAGAAATCATAACAGACATTCATAAACAATACCTTGAAGCTGGCTGCAATGTTCTTACTGCTAATACTTTCGGGGCTAATCCAATTAAGCTTGGAGAAGAAAGCAAATATTCTTGTAAAGAACTTATAGAAACTGGTATTCAGCGAATAAAAGATGCTATAGAAAGTTGTGAAGACAAGAAAAATCGCTTCATTTCATGGGATACAGGTCAGATAGGAAAACTTCTTGCTCCTATGGGTCCCCTTTCATTTGATGAAGCCTATGAAAGTTATAAAGAAGCTTCAACTGTAGCAGAAAAATGCGGAGCAGAACTTGCAATAATAGAAACAATGAGTGACCTTTATGAAGTAAAGGCTGCTGTTCTTGCAGTAAAAGAAAATACAAATCTTCCTATAGTTGCCAGTATGACATTTCAAAGCAATCTAAGAACATTAACAGGAGCTGATGTAAAAACTTGTGTAACATACCTTGAAGCTCTTGGAGTTGATGTACTAGGATTTAATTGCGGCGGCTCTCTTGAAGAAGATGAAGAACTTACAAGACAATTTACAGAATATGCTCATCTTCCAGTTCTTGTACAACCAAACGCAGGCTTACCGGTAGTAGAAAACGGAAAATCAGTATTTAAAGTAGAAAGTAAAGAATTTGCTTTATCACAAGCAAAAAACAGGCTTGCAGGTGCAATTGTTTTAGGAGGTTGTTGTGGAACAACACCAAAACATATAAACGCACTTATAAAAGAAACCAAAAACTTAAAAGTAGAAATTAAAAATACGGCTGAAAAAGAAAGCGATACATTTATCTGTAGCTATAACGAAACTGTACAAATAGGTGGGAAAAATGGACCTATGATTGTAGGAGAAAGGATTAATCCTACAGGTAAAAAAAAGTGCAAAGCAGCTCTTCTTGAAGGTGACATGCAATTTGTCATAAATGAAGGCGAAAGCCAGATAAACGCAGGTGCCCAAATTCTTGACGTTAATGTGGGACTTCCTGGAATTGATGAAGCTGAAACAATGAAAGAAGCTATTTCAGCACTTCAAGCAACCTTCAGTACACCTTTACAGATAGACTCAAGTGAAGCTCCTGTTCTTGAAAAAGCATTAAGATACTATAACGGTAAAGCTTTAGTTAATAGTGTAAACGGTAAACAAGAAACAATGGACAAAGTATTCCCTCTTATAAAAAAATATGGAGGTAGCGTTGTAGCCCTCTGTATTGATGAAAATGGAATAAGTCCAAATGCAGAAGGCAGAGTTGAAGTTGCAAGGAAAATGATAAATGAAGCTTCAAAATATGGTATCAAACCTCGTGATATTCTTATAGATACTCTGACATTAACTGTAAGTAGCCAACAAAAAGAAGCTCTTGAAACATTAAGGGCTATTGAAATATTAAAAAAAGAATATGGTAAACAAGGATTAAAATTTATACTTGGAGTGTCAAATATAAGTTTTGGTCTTCCTCGCAGAGACATTGTAAACAGCAGATTTCTTGCAATGGCACTCTATTCAGGGCTTAGTGCCTGCATTATAAATCCTTTGAGTGAAGCCATGATGGATTCATATCGCTCTTATAGAGCATTAGCCGGCTATGATGATAATTGTCTTGAATACATTGAAAAATATACAGCATCTCAGGCTCCAAAAGCTTCTGATATTGATAATGCAAAATTAAAATCAATAGGAGATTCATTAAATCTTGCTTTAACGGCTATAAATCAAGCTTCCGCACTTGTAAACGGGCAAAAGCCTGAAAAGCTTATACAGGTAAATACAGTTAAAACAGAAACTACAAAATCTAATAGTCAAGAAACTGTTGTTGCATGCCCATGTGGACAAGAACATGCTAACCCTAATGTTATAAAGCTTAGAGAGCTTATTATAAAAGGATTTAAAGATGAAGCTCCTAAAACAACACAAATATTACTTGAAAGTCTAAAACCTGTAGAAATTATAAATGAATGTATCGTTCCTGCTCTTGATACTGTAGGAAAAGATTTTGAAAAAGGAAGAAAATTCTTACCACAATTATTACTTAGTGCAGATACTGTATCTAAATCTTTTTCAGTAATAAAAGAGCAATTAGCAAAAAGCGGAAAAAAAGAAGAAAGTAAGGGTTCTATCGTAATTGCAACAGTTTATGGTGATATACATGATATTGGAAAAAATATAGTAAAAGCCATGCTTGAAAATTACGGTTATACAGTAATTGATTTAGGTAAAAATGTTCCACCTGAAACCATTGTAAACACAGTTGTTGACAATGATATAAAATTAGTAGGACTTAGTGCCTTAATGACAACCACTGTTGCCAATATGGAAAAAACGATTAAAATGCTGCATGCAACTCTTGCAGAAAAAGGCAAGACTTGTAAAATAATGGCAGGCGGAGCTGTTCTCACAGAAGATTACGCAGCCAAAATTGGAGCAGACTACTATGCTAAAGATGCAATGGCATCAGTAGCTATTGCAAAGGAAGTATTTTCAAATTGACAAGGCAGACTATCAGTAATCCCAAAAGAATTGAAAAAGTAAGAAGAAGATCTTTGAAATCATTTAAGGTAGGACTAGTTTATATCGTAATGATGTTTCACCCTAAAGCTGTAAAAACGATATATCCACTGTTATTTACAATAATAAAAGATTTCTTCTTATTACAATTCTTTGAAAAATGGCACATCTACCACATTCCAATCGTGCATGTAGACCACCCTTTAGACAAGAAGGTTCCATTTACACCAGAAAGAGTTCATATTTATCTTGATTTCATTAATTTCTGGATACGCCCTCTTGAAATGCTACTTCACAGATTTGGCATAAATCAAGGTATCGAGTATTGCAATGAATGGTTGAAAAGGCTTCATCAAACATATAAAGAAGCCGCTCGTCTTTATAAATTTCGTCTTAGCACAACAGAAAGACCTAACTACACAAAGACTTTAGCTTTTAAGCAGATACACGCACTTGACCCACATTATTGTTGTGTTCCAAGTCTTCATATAGCAATTGTGTCATTATGCTATGCATTTTATAAAGAGCTTTTTGAAAGACTAGATTTTACACAGGAAGAAAAAGAAAATTGGAATAAAGAGCTTTATGAAGAAGCTGTAGCTATTGCAGAAACAGTGCTTTATATAAAGCAGCATAGTGTAAATTGTATTCCAGCAGCACTTTATATGATAACAAAGCTTGACGGTGATATATTCACAAGCGATGAAGCAATTCGCTTTATTAACGACTTATTCAGAAAACAAACTGATGTAACAGAAGATGATAAAAAAGCTATAAACGAACATATTAATTATATGTATGAAAGGTTATTACTTGAAGGTCTTTTATTTGAAGATTGGAGAGAACCAGTACAACGCTGGATAATAAATTATGAATCCAGCAAACAGATTGCAGTAAATCAATAAAATAAAAAAGACAGAACAGAGAAATCCTCCATTCTGTCTTTTTTTTATCTATAAACTAATAGATTTTCAAAACTGAAAATTAATAGCGGTCATCACTAGTTTTCTTATACAAACCTGCATTAGAATTACGTTCTGTAGGTGTATGAACATTGGCACGTGCATGATTTGAAGAATATGCAGCTCTAGAAGATTTTCCACCATGGCTTCTAGAACTATCTCTTCCACCACGTCTTCCACCTGAAAAACGATTTGAACGTTCCCCGTTACTAAAACGTCCGCCTCTAAATCCACCACGGCGAGAAGAAGAATCCTTTGTATCAACATGCATATGAGGCATAGAAGAATCCCTCTGAGCCATATCAAGAGCAAGACGAGCAGATGATGTAGGAAGACTTACAAGAGAGAAGCTATCAGAAACATCAATACGGTCAACCTGGCGTCCTGGTATTTTCAAAAGTCCACTGAAATAATCTGCAATTTCACGAGGATTGAAGCCATCACGGCGACCAAGTTGTACATAAATACGCATCTGGTCAGAATTTGAAGAATAACGTTCTCCTCTATCTCTGTCATCACGGCGGCTTCTTACAGGATTGATAGAACCATAGCGGGATTTATCAAGTTCTTTTCCAAACATAATAGAAAGAACTGCTGCGAGGACTTTCTCAGAATCATTGTTTTCACAAAGATTTTCAGCCATTGCTTCAAACATAGAATCAACACTGATAAGCTTGTCTTCGCTTTCAATATTATCTTCTGAAGCTGTCTCATCTGTTACAGTCTTTACTTTAAGACCTAAACGTTTCTTTATATCATCAAAGAGACGCTCTTTCTTTATCTTTATTACATCTTCTACAGCAGGAACAGCCTCTGCAACCATTTCTCCCTTACTTGCTCTACGGACGGCAGCACGAAGATATGCAAGACGTCTACGCTGTTCTTCAGGGCGAACAAATGTTACTGCACAACCAGAAGAACCAGCTCGTCCAGTACGACCAATACGGTGTACATATGTAGCTCCATCAAAAGGAAGCTCATAGTTTACAACATGACTTAAACCTGAAATATCAATACCACGAGCTGCAACATCGGTTGCTACAAGAATACGAGTTTTCTTTGAACGGAAGCGAGCAAGAATCTTCTCTCTCTGATTCTGTGGAATATCTCCATGAAGGGCAGCAACCTGATAGCCATGCTCATCGAGCTGTCTTGAAACCATATCGGCTTCCATCTTTGTCTGTGTAAATACAAGACCAAAGAAATCAGGAGCCATATCAATAAGACGAATAAGGGCATTTACTTTATCACTTTCACGAACAACCCAATACTTCTGCTCAATAAGCAAAGGTTCTTCTGTAACACCTTCTTCTTCTACAATTTCATACTCACCCATGAATTTCTGGGCAATTTTCATAATTTCAGGAGGCATAGTAGCACTGAAAAGCAATATTCTTGATGCAGGATTTGCAGCTGCAAAGATATTTTCAATATCATCTACAAAGCCCATATCGAGCATTTCATCGCCTTCATCAAGAATGAAATAGTCTATCTTGTCAATTTTAAGAGAACCACGGTCAATATGGTCTTGAATACGACCAGGAGTACCTACAACGATATCAACACCACGACGAAGGTCGCGGAGCTGTTCTCCCATTGAAGCACCACCGTATACTACACTTACTCTAGGATAACGGCCGCTTGTAAAAGACTGTAATTCCTTACAAGTCTGAATTGCAAGCTCTCTTGTAGGCTCAAGAACAACTGCTCTTACATGATCACTTTCTTCTCTAAGACGCTGTACTAAAGGCAAACCAAATGCGGCTGTCTTACCAGTACCAGTTCTTGCTCTTGCTATTACATTTGCATCACCATTAAGGAGACGAGGTATTGCTAATACTTGAATAGGTGAAGGAACTTCAAAGCCCTTCTTTGAAATTGCTGCTAAAGTTACGTCATCAAGACCCAAATCTGCAAATGAAATCTGTTCATCTGCTTTTTCTTCTGAATTTTCAGAAAGAATTTCTTCCATTAATAAGTCCTCGCTATGTGCATGAAGAGCCTTCCAAAGCGCTGTGAAAGAAAATCCCTAATATAAAACCATTGTTAGCTGAATATTACGCAGTAAGAGGCCATTGCATGCAAAATCAGCAGAAAATGAAAAGTCTGCTATTGAATGGAAACTCAATATAGAATATTTTCTAAATAAATGCAAGCTGCACAATTTGATATTTAATTGCTTTTTATGAATTTTTATGATAAAATAAATCGCTATGAGTGATAAAAACGAGACTTTTTCTGTTGGTCAGAAAGTTGTATACCCAAGTCAGGGTGTCGGTAAAGTCATTGAAATCTTTGATAAAGAATTCAAAGGAAAAATGACAAGTTATTACAAGATTTATCTTGATGTAACGGATATGAAGGTCATGATTCCTGTTGAAAAAGCAAAAGACCTTGGTATTCGTCCTATTGTATCTGCAGAAGAGGCTCAGAAAGCAATTGATTTATTAGCACAGTCTTTCGAGCCAATTACATCAGACTGGAAACTTAGATATCAGATGAATCTGGAATTGCTCAAAAAAGGCAGCATAACAGATATTGCAACTATAGTACGCTGTTTATATCATCGTTCAAAAGTAAAGGAACTCCCTATACTTGAACGTAAGCTTTATGACAACGCAAGAAAGCTTTTAGAAGATGAAATCAGCTACGCAATGGAAAAAGACCCAAAAGAAATCGAAGCTTTGCTACACGAAAAGCTCGAACCACTGGGAGCTGAAAAAACTATAAAAGCAGTCTCTGATGATGACTTTGGCGATGAAGATGAAGACGAAGACGAATTTGGAGATGAAGAATACAACAATGTAAAAGATTCTGATGATGACGATGAAGATGAAAAAGATGACTCATCTGATTCAGACGATGACATGGATGATGATGACTAATTAATCATTTCATCTTATAATTATTGCATGCAAATTGCGATAATACTTACAGCGGCAGGCTCATCAACAAGAATGGGCACTAAATGCAAAAAAGAATATCTTCCACTCTTGGACGGAACAGTTCTTTCCACAGGTGCGAAGATATTTTTTTCTTTACCGAACTTTTCTAAATACATTTCTTTCTTTATTGTTACACACCCTGTTAATGGAAAAGCTGAAGCAGAAAAAGCTTTATTCACAGACGAAAGTTTAAAATCAATAATAGAAAAAAACAACACAAGACTTCTATTTACAGAAGGCGGAAAAGACAGGGAAGAATCTGTTAGAAATGCTCTTTTATTACTAGAAAAAGAACAATTTGAAAAAAACGGACTTGTTCTTATACATGACGGAGCCCGCCCTTATGTTACAAAAAAAATCATAGAAGATGTAATCACAACAACAGTTGAAAAAGGCTCTGCGGTTCCTGCTTTGCAGCCTACAGACACACAAAAAGAAATAGACTCGGCAGGCAGAATTATAAGACATTTAAAAAGAAGTTCTCTTGCGGCAGTTCAAACTCCCCAGGGCTTCATATTTGCACCACTACTTTCAGCACATAAGAAAGCAGCAGCTGATAAAAACAGCTATACAGATGATACAGAAATATGGGATAAATATTCAGGGCAAGCTACAGTCCAGACTGTACAAGGAGATTCTTGTAACAAAAAAATCACATGGCCAGAGGACATACCGATGAACA
Source organism: Treponema sp. (assembly GCA_024691265.1). GTDB lineage: Bacteria > Spirochaetota > Spirochaetia > Treponematales > Treponemataceae > Treponema_D. The sequence continues at coordinate 10,759 of JAILNT010000117.1, forward strand.
ATAATAATGCAATATGCATACACACAGGCTTAGGATACGATTTACACCCGCTTGTAGAAGGTAGAAAACTTTTACTTGGAGGAATAGTTATTCCATATGAAAAGGGTGAAGCAGGTCATTCTGATGGTGATGTATTGTTGCATGCAATAACAGATGCCTTATTGGGAGCTAGCGGACTTGGAGACATAGGAAGCTATTTTCCTCCTACAGATGCAAAATGGAAAGACGCAGATTCAAAAGAATTACTAAAAAAAGTATGGTTTGACATAAAAAAAGCCGGCTGGAATTTAGTAAATCTAGATGCTGTAATTGCACTTGAAAAACCAAAATTTCTTCCTTACAGAAACGAAGTTATAAAATCTATAGCAGATATCTTAGAAGTAAAAGAAAATCAGGTCTTTGTAAAAGCAAAAACAGGCGAAAAGATGGGGAAAATAGGCAGAGGCGAAGCTATAGAAGTTTACGCCAGCTGCCTACTCCAAAAAGTTTAGAAATCTGCAATATCAAGAATAAGGGCGATTTCTCCTTCAGAACGCTTTAATCTGCGGGCAATTTCGTCATTACTCCAACCTTGCTTATTAAGTTGTCTTACCCTTGCCTTTAATTGAGGAGTGATTCCCTCTTGTTTAGGCATAGGGTCTTTATCGATATCTGCTCGAGTCAAAGTTTCAAGAAGTTTAAATTGATTATTAATTTCGTCCATTAAACTATGAAGTCTTTCTTCTGCATTTACAATATTTTCCCTTCCAGAATTAACAGACGCAATTCTCTTATCAGTTTCATCAAGAATCTTCTGTAAAGATGAAAGCTTTTCAACAGCTGTATTTATCTTTACATCACTAGCATTAATGCTGTCAATCTGAGTCTGAATATTCTCTAACGACTCAGGGAAACTCTCAGACTCTTTTATACACCTATCAAGCTTAGATTCTATTTCATTAACCTTGCTAAATGAAGAATCAATATCTTTTAATACCCTATCTAAAACAGGCTCTTTCTTACCAAGTCTTTCAAATTGAGCAGAAACATTATCCAAAGCATCTTGGAAATCCCTGACTTTTACTTGAAGATTCTGTAAGTCATCATTTGTATTCTTTAATTCAAGGATTTTTTTATCCATAGAAGATGATAACTCTAGAAGCTCATTAAAGTCTTTACTCATAGAATCAATCTTGCTCTTTTCAGCAGCAAATGCATTCAATTTTTGCTGCGAATCATCATTCATTTTTTGCAAGCTGCTAAACTGATTATGAAGAGTATCTATTAAATCTTTATAAGAAATAACCTTATCAATCTGAACCTGCAATTCAGATATTTGTCCATCAAGCTGCGTTTTCAACTGGTCAGCCTTCTCGAATACCTGAGTCTGATTTTCAAAATCTTTTAGTGCATGACTTATATCCTGCATTCTAAGTTGCAAAGCATTGGCTTCATCATGCATCTTCTGAACAAGATTATTCTGAATATTTTCATTAGAACTTGCCGCATCATTAATTTGAGAAAGTACATCTTTCATTTTTGAATCAAGCAAAGAGTTCTGAGAAGAAACATCGGCTTCAGTTTGATTTCGCATATTCTGATACATCTTATCCATCTCGTCCATAATAGAAGAAGCTTTCTCTTCATAGTCCGAAACAGAATTAGCTACTTTATTTTCAAGACTATTTAACTTACCTGTCAATTCAGTCTGTTTAGAAGAAGTAGAATCTATATACGCATCAAAGTTTTTACCAAGCAAAGAAATCTTAGAATCAAGTTCTTCTCCAATATCCTTTATCTGTTCATTAGCTTCCTGCCTGAACTTTTCGGTTTCATTACGTAATCTTTTTTCAGCCTCATCGGTAGTTGATTCCAACTGACCATTGTATTGCTCCATGAAATTATTCATATTCTGCTGCAAAAGTTCAACTTGTTCCTGTATTTCCCCTCTAAGAGTTTCAATTTCAGTTTTCTGACTTTTTAAACTCTCATCAGTTATATCAGACAAAGAAGATATCCGTTCTTTAAGACTATTCATATATTTTTCTTCGAGGTCTGTACGGCTACTTTCATAATCTGATGTAAAATTATTTAACTTCTTTTCAAAATCATCTTTCCAAGAAGAAAGAGCATTGTCCATATCAAGCTTTTTCTGGTTAAGTCCATCAACAAAAGAGTTTTCAATAGTCTTTAATTGACCACTAACATTTTCTAAAGCCTGTCTCTTAAGCTCATTTAGACTTTCTTCAATTTCAGACATTCTGGCACTAGCATCATCAACATGCTTATTCATTTCCTGCTGGAAATCACGCTGCTGTTCCTGCTGTTTTTCAGCAAAAACAGAAAAATCTGTTACAACCCCAGATTTAGCATCTTCAATAGCCTTATGCAAGGTATCATTCAATTCATCAACATCATTCTGAACACTATCAAGACTATTGATACGATACATTAAATCCTGCTTGTATTTTTCAAGCTGAGAATCAATGCCTTCAAGGAATTTACTCTGCTTTTCTTCATAAGCTGTAGCAATAGTTTTCATTGATTTATCAAGTGATTCATCAAATTCCCTGATTTTTTCATCAAGAACAGAGCCATATGATTCAAGACGGGCTTTTGCATCTTCAGTTTCTTTTGCAACCTTACTATAAGTTTCATCAGAAATAAAGCGTGCATTTTTCGTTTCTTCAGTCATACGGTCAACCGCATCTCTTGCTGCTGCTGTTGCTTCATCAGTCTTACTCTGTAACTCATCAACAAGACCACTTACAGATGACTGCATAGTATTAACCTTCTCTTCTATTTCGAGCCGGAATTTCTCAATATTATCCATAGAAAGTTCATGATACTGTTTTATAGCAGCACTTTCTTTCTCATCTGCATTTGCTACAGCATCATCAAATAAAGCATCGTATCTTTCTTTTAGAGATGCTGCCTGGTTTTGAATCATAGCATCAAGCTGAGCAAGTTCTTCTGTATTATCAGTAGACTGTTCAGAAAGAAGCTTTGCAGTCTGACGAACTTCATCAAGAGAAGAATCTAACTGCTTCTTTAATTCCTCAAACTGATTCATTGCAGCATCTGCCATCTCAGCATTCTTTCTTGTAACTTCGTCTATAGTACGCTGATTGTCTGCATCAGCGGCTAAAATAGTATCCCTGATTTTCTGGTCTGTTTCTTCATTAAGCTTTTGAAGTTCTATATTAAGCTTATCTTCCAAAGCCTGAGTACGTTCTTCAAGCTCTCTTTCAAGACCTTCAATCCTAGATTTAGCTTCTGTTGTAAGAGCTGCAGTCTTTGCATCAGTTTCTTCAAGACGCTTTTCATTACGTGCTGCAGCATCTGCGGCAGCTTCTTCAACTCTTTTTACAGTATCACTTACAAGTGTACCTGTTTGTTCATTAAGCTGGGCATGAAGCTCATCTGTTTTAGTTGTTAAATCCGAAGTCAAATTTTCAAGTTTTTCAGAAAATTCTTTTTCAATGCTGTCTGTTGTTAATTCAAGATTATCCTTCAAAGAAGCAGTTTTATTATCAAGCTCTTCTTTCAATGCAGAAGTTTTATTATCTAATTCAGCTTGCAAAGAGCTAGTCTTATTGTCTAGTTCTTCTTTCAGGCCAGCAGTTCTTTCATCGAGGTTCTGCAAAGAAGAAGAAAGGCGATTAGACAAATCGTCAGTCTTGCTTTCAAGGGCATACTGCAAAGTAGAAGTTCTATTATCCAAATCTTCTTTTATAGCTCCAGTTTTCTCATCAAGACTTGATTGCAATGAAGAAGTTTTATCATTCAAATCTTGTTGTATAGAAGAAGTTATACTATCAAGTTGATTTTTCAAATTAGAAGTCTTATCACTTACATCTTTCTCAATAGCATCTATTCTTTCAAGAGAAGTATTTTCAATGCCTGTTGTAATACTTTCAACTTCATCTCTTAATGCACCTACCCTTTCATCAAGAGATTCATTCAAAGCCTTTACTTTATCTTCAAGTTTACCTGTAAATGATGAAGTTGAATCATCAAATATAGAAGTCATATCTTCTATTTTCTTATTGAGAACATCTTCAAAAGAAAGTGATTTACTATTAAGTTCTTCCTGTAAAGCAGCAATCTTAGCATCAATATCAGCATCAAAACCATCTGTAGTTTCTGTAAGATTTTGCTTTAAGCTATTAACACTATCAGAAATATTCTGGAATAAAGCAGCAGTTTGACTATTAAGAGAATCTTTCAATTCATTGATTTTTGCATTTATATCGCCTGCAATACCACCTGTCTGACCAGAAAGCAAATTCTGAAGTTCTTCAATTCTACCTGTAACAGATTCATTAATATTTGCAGCTTTTTCTTCAAGTGCTGTAGATAAATCATTTATTGTGTTACGAGCTCTTTCTGCAATATCTGCTGTTTGAGAATCAAGAGAAGTTTGAAGAGAAGAAATCTTATCATTAAGTTTTTCTTCAAAACCAGACATTCTATTATCAATCTCATTATCAACACCAGCAGTTTTATTAACAAGATTATCTAATAAAGCTCCCACTTTTTCGTCAATAGAACTATCAATGCCTGAAGTTCTTTCTTCCAAAGTTTTTTTCAAAGAAGAAATATTTCCTTCAATATCACCAGCCATCTGTAAAGTCTGTTCTTCAAGAGCTTTCTTCAAAGCTGCAAGCTTAGCTATAGTACTATCAGAAATATCTGAAGTTTCTTCGTCTAGCTTATTCTGTAAAGCAGAAAGTTTTGTATCGATTTCATCAGAGAAACCTGAAGACTGGTCATCTAAAGCTTTCTTTATTGCAGAAACTTTAGCTATTGTAGATTCTGATATACCGGAAGTCTGACTTTCAACAGACTGCTGGAAAGAATTAATTTTTCCAGTTAAATCATCAACTATAGTATCTGCTTGGTTTTCAAAACGTCCACGTATATCACCAACTTTCTCATCGATATCATTTTTAAGTTGAGCCACTTTTTCATCAATAGAAAGAGCTACTGCTTCTGTCTGAGAATTAAGGGCATTTTCCAACTCTGATATTTTCTGAGAAAGAGCCTGAGGGAAACCTGTAGTTTCTTCTGAAAGAGCTTTCTGAAGTTCATCAAGCTTAGAAGTAACAGAATTAGAAATATCTGCTGTCTGTTCTTCAAGCTCATTTTTCAATGCTCCAACCTTTGTATCAATATCATTTGCTAAAGTTGAAGTCTGTTCATTAAGAGATTGATTTAATACTCCAATCTTTACAGTCAAATCAGCAGAAATACCGTTAGTAGAATCTTCAAGAGCCTTATTCAATGAATCTATAGTAGAATAAGTCTTTTCTGATATTTCTTTTGTAGCACTTTCAAGCTGATTCTTCAAAGAAGAAATCTGTGTTTGAACCTTTACATCTATATTTGCAGTTTTTTCATCGAGAGCTGACTGCAACTCATTTGTCTTATTTTCAACGTTACTTGAAAGAATATCAGTTTTATCTGTTAAATCTTTATTAACATTAAAAATTCTTTTTTCCAGCTCTTTTTTCAGACTTTCTGTATCACCAGAAATCCTATTAGTTATATTTTCAAGCTGTTCTGAAAGTTGTGCATCTAATTCATTCTTTGATTCTGCTATTTGAGAACTAAGATTATTTTTTGTTGCTTCAAATTCTGCATGTAATTTTTCAACTGTAGTTTGCAAAACAGAAGACATTGAACCTGTTTGTCCATCAAGAGATTGCTTCAGTTCATCAGTTTTTCTTGTAAGCTCCTCATTCATGGCATCTGTTTTACCATAAACATCATTTGCAAGAGCCTCAAGTTTTCCAGCAAGAATTCCATTCATATCATCTGATTGAGATGAAAGAATATTCTCAAGTGCTGAAGTTTTAGCTGTAAGTTCTTCTGTTAATTTATCCAAGTCATCTTTTACAGAAGCGGTTTTATCATTTACAGTATCTTGTAAATTCTTTATACAGTCATCTGCATTCTTAAATACGACCTCAGACTTATCTTTTATATCATTTTCAAGATTTGAAAGGCGTTCATTAAGAATATCATCTACAGTAGCAGTACGTTTTTCTATAGAATTCTCAATCTTATCAAGTCTTGAACCGAATGTATTTTCTATATTGCCAGTTCTGTCATCAAGTTCTGCCTGTAATTTTCCAGACACTTCATTGATATTATTGCCCAGAATATTAAATCGTGATTCAGAATCATTAGAAAGAGCTTCGATTTTTGCATTTAAATCATTGCCAAAATCTTCTACCTTTTGTTTTACTTCTGCACTAATATTATCAAGTTTTGAACTTGCTCCAGAATCAATATCTTTAATTCTAGAAACTGCATTCATGCTAATCTCGTTAATCTTTCCGTTTAATGCAGCATCAAGAGCATTTACCCTGTTAGTAACTTCATCATTAATTTCTTTAAGCTGAACATCAAGTCCTGAAGTTATATCTGAAAGTTTTTGCTCTTTATCAACAGAAATAGAATCTATATTCTCATCAAGAGTCCTTTGTAAATTACCAGTTTTATTTTCAATAGCATCAGAAAGTAATCTAATTTTTTCTTCAAGATTTTGAGAAATAGAAGAAGTCTGTTCGTCAACTTTTGAACTTACATCAGAAACAACATTATCAACATAGTCTTTTAAATTACTGGTTTTTTCCTGAACAGTGCTTCCAAGGGTTGAAGTTTTATTTTCAACATCAGAATTTAGACTTGAAATCGCAGACTCAACAAGAGTTTTCATCTCTTCCAATTTTTTATTAAACAAAGATTGAATATCATCACTTTGAGTTTTTATATCATTTCTAGTCTGTTCAACTAAACTGTCAAAATTATTTCTGTCGCCATTAAAATCATTTTCATATTGAGTATATAAGGCTTCTATTTTGTCTTTAAGGGCATCTTGTTTTTCTCTTGCACTTGATTCTATTGCTTCAGTTCTACTGTTCAAAGAATTTTCAAGCATATTAGTACTTTCATGCAGTTCTGTTTCAAAAGCAGAAACTTTATCTGTTATTGCAGAATCAAGAGAAGCTGTTCTGGATTCAAGACTTTCAAGAAGAGTATTTGAAACTTCTTCTATCTGAGAATCCATGTTATTAACCTTTTCATCAAGATTATCTTTTACAGCCGAAAGCGAACCTATCATTTGTTCCTGTAATGCTTTTGTTGTAGACTCTAACTCCTGCAAATAATTATCAGAAGCCTTTTGTGTTTGCTCTATAAGAGATTTAAATGTCTGGTCTTCAAGATTTCTAGCTTTTGTAGTTGCATTATCATAAGCTTGTTTTATATCAGAATTTATTTTTTCAAGAAGTTCATTATTTTTACCTTCTACAGTACTAACCGTTTCTTCAAGCTCTTTTACACGTATCTGATATTGATTTAATAATTCTGCACCAACTGCTTTTAAATAATCAGAATCTTTTTTAGCAAATTCTTCCTGAATTATAGGAATCCTTTTGTCGATTATATCGATATTACGTTTTTGCTCATCAAGCCTTACATTAAGTTTATTAATAACAGAAGCTTCACCTTTTATCATTTCAAGATTCTGTTCTACTTGATGAGTCATTTCCATAAGAGATGATATATGTTTATCATAATCATCAGCTTTTGCACGAATCTTATTTATAGAGTCATAGTATTCTTCAAGATTTTTTGTAATATCAAGAAAATCATTATACTGAATCTCAAGACGCTTTACAGCAGCGATGGCCTGCGACTTTTTCGCATCAAGGTCAGCAGAAGCAGCTGTAAGCTCTTGAATATGGTCTGAAAAATATTTATCTAAATCTTCTTGTTTTCTATCTACAAATCGTTTTAACTTTTCAAAAGAGTTTCTATCTTTTTCAGGAGTTCTGAAAACAAAAGAAACAATCAAAGATACGACCGCAGCAAGACATATTTCAATAATAATAGTAGTCACTTTTAGTCCTCACCCACAACAGTAACTAGTACAAAGGTTAGTTTAGCACAATATTTTTTAATTGACGATAGCTACTAAAAGAAATATCAGCTTCTTTAAGTGGTAAATGCAAAATAGCTCTCCAGAACGGCAACTTATAAGCCGCATACATTCCTGCATTTTTAGCACCTTTTATATCACTTTTTATGCTATTCCCAACATAAAGAATTTTATCCATAGGTACATCTAGAGTCATAGCAACAACTCCAAATGGAAATTTAGAAGGTTTTAATGCTCCAATCTGTTCTGAACCTAATATTACATCACAATATTTTGCAAGTCCCCAAATATCGCCTTTTTGTTCAGGAGGTAAATCTGATAGAATACCAATTTTAAGACCAGCTTCCTTCAACTCTCTAAAAGTTTCTTGTACATTTGGATAAGGTTTCACATGCTTAAAATAAGGTTTCAAACCTCTATAAACAAGGACATCTATCATAGACCTAGCCCTATCAACCGAAATATGCATAGAAGAAGCAAGCAATCTGGCCTGATACTCAAAAAAGTTAGCCAGAGGTGCAACCTTATGCAACATTTTTCTCACCTTACTAAAATGCAGAAAAAAGCGGAGATTCCTCAATGTATAAAACAAAACCCTAATGTAAAACGGTAAATCAGGATATAATGTACCGTCAATATCAAAAACTACTGCCCCGATTTTTTCTTTCATGTTTACTATTATACATTAAATAAAGGACTACTGTCCATTATCCCTTAGGTTCTAAAGTGTACACAAAACTAGCTTTTGATACTTTTCCCGTTGCAAAAGTCCAAACTCTAACCTGGTCTTTTATTTCATTCTTAACATTTACAAGTAAAGCACCACTTACAAATATACTGCTGCCTTCTACCCGCCCATTTTCAAGGATTCTGAAAGAAACTGTAACTTTCATCTCTGTCTTTATACTTTGCATAGCTTCATCAGATAAAAGAATAACAGGAGGTTCTATGGAAGAAAACAATCTATTTCCATCAAGAGTTTTTATTGCATAAGCTTTTTTATTAGAGCCTGTATATGTAACTAAAGAAATCCCTGTCATAAAATCTGTTCCAGAAGCAGTATAAGTCTGACTATCTAAAGACTTTATTCCATTTCCAGTTTTCTTTGGAGTATAAGAAGAAGCTGCAACACCCTGCAAACTGTTTTTAGCAGTAGAGACTTTTGAACTTGTACTTTCTCCTGAAACAGAACTGTTTCCAGTATTGTAGCTTTCAATATTAGAGCCAGTTGCAACAGAAGTTTTAGAAGTTTTTCTGGCATTAAGTTCTGCCATTCTTTCTTCATTACTCTTTCTAACTACAGGAGCCGGCATCATCAATTCTTCTTCAAGCTCAACTTTTTTAGTAGTTTGCTTAGAATTAGTTTTTGAAGTACTTTTAGAATCTTTATTTTCTGAAGTTTTAGCTTTCATATTAGACTCTTTTTTTACTTCTGTAATCTTTTTAACCTCAGGAGTTTTCTTTATTTCTGGAGCCTTTTTTATATCCGGAACTTTTACTTCGGCAACTTCTTTTTCCTGTTTTTGCTGTTCTTTCACTTTTGCCAAAGTTTCTGTAAGGGGATCAATAGTTTTAGTTACCGCTACAGGAACTTCTGGAACCTTTACATTATTTTCAAAAGATTCTTCTGAACGTTTCAGAGGTTCAGACAGAGAAATATTATCTTTTTCAAGCGAACTAAAAAAGCTAGAGTTTCCATTTTGACTTTCATCATTCAATATTTTTTCCTTAGAATCATTATCTCCAACTTCTTTTGAAAAATCTGAAAGTCCTGAAGAAAGATTTATTCGTAAAGTTTTATAAACTTTTTTCTCTGGAAATCTTATAACAAGGCATAAAAATATTAGCAAGCTCCAAAAAAAGCCTGTCAGTAAAACTGATATAGAAGAACTTCTAACTAAAACTTTATTAAAGAAACTATTCTGCATATATTAATACTCTGTAGTACGTAAACTTATAGAAACAAAGCCATTATGACGTAAAATATCAAAGATTCTTACGATGGTAGAATTTTTTACATCGCCATCAGCCTGTAATATAACTGGATAATTTTCTTTAAGAATATCACCCGTATCAAATTCAGAAAGACTCATATCCAGTAAGACAAAATCACTTTTTTGTTCATTAAAATAGATATTTCCTTCATCTTTTACAGTGATAATAATTTGTTCTAATTTAACATCATTAGCAGTAGAACTTTTTGGAAGATTAACAGTAATACCTGGAACCTGTATAAAAGTTGTAGATACAAGGAAAAACAGAATTAACTGAAACACAACATCTATCATAGGTGTAAAATCTACACTAGAGTTTAGTTGTGCTTTTTTACGATTTACCTTCATATTTCACCTGATTTTAAAATTTTAAATATTTCTGCCTGTAAGCCTGAAAAGAGCATGAGTAACAGCAGCTTCCATCTCCGTAACACGTCTATTTACACGAGAAATAAAATAATTATGAAAAATAACAGCAGGAATTGATACTGTAAGACCGGCTGCAGTAGTTACAAGAGCCTGAGCTATAGAAGAAGCTAAAACTTCAGGATTTCCCATAGAAGCACCAGCTCCTAAAAGTCCAAAAGCCTTTATATTTCCAATAACAGTACCTAAAAGACCTAATAGAGTTGAAATATTTGCGATAGTACCAAGGGGAGTTAAAAAATGTTCAAATTTTGGAACAGCAGAATCAAGGGCAGTCTGAACTTCTTCCTTTAATTCTTCAACAGTCCAACTTCTACACATAACAGCTCTTCTTATAACAGAAGAACATGGAGTATCAGCTTTTATACAGCAAGCTTCTATTGCAGGATAATCTTTTTTATCAAATCAACTCGGTAGGTTAAGCAGCTTTGCAGAGAATCTG
>JAILNT010000118.1 GCA_024691265.1 Treponema sp.
CTATTGTTATTCCTAATAGTCAAAACACCCATACGATGTCTTTATCTTTAAGAGATTTCGGTGGTATTATGGGGTATTCATCAACACATAACCTAACTCGAGGCGGAAGCTTATTGGTAAAAAGAATTGTAGATTTATTAATTCTTTTAGCAATGTCACCTTTAGTAATTCCAATCGTATTAATTGTATCAATAATTGTTAAAATAAGCTCTCCAGGACCTATATTTTATGGACACAAAAGAGTTGGCAAAGATGGTAAAGAATTCAAGTGTTGGAAATTCAGGTCTATGGTTATAAATGCAGATAAAATGCTTGATAAGATTCTTGAAGAACACCCAGAAATGCGTGAAGAATGGGAAAGAGATAGAAAGTTCACTCATGACCCTAGAGTTACAAAAATCGGTAAGATTCTTAGAAAAACAAGCATTGATGAATTACCACAGCTTTGGAATGTACTTGTTGGTGAAATGAGTTTTATAGGTCCAAGACCTGTTACAAGTCCTGAACTTGCAAAATATGGTGATAAAGCTAATTTTATTCTTTCTGTTTTACCAGGTCTTTCTGGTATGTGGCAGATTTCAGGACGCTCTACAACAGGTTACGAGGAAAGAATAACACTGGATTCTTATTACATTCAGAACTGGTCTGTATGGCTTGATTTGTGGATTATAATAAAAACCGTATGGGTTGTACTAAAAGGAAAAGGTGCATATTAAAATGAAAAACTCTTGCAATATAAAAAATAATAGCCACTGTAATTATATAAAATTATATTTACCCATGCTCATAATGTTTATATTTACAAACATAGCTTTAGCAGAAAGCTATAAAATAGGTAATATAAGTTATAATCTTACAGGCAGAACAAAAGAATACGCTCTAGAACAAAATCTTGATATTGATACAACAATTGTTTACAAGAGTCAGGAAGAATTTGACGACTTCCTTGATGACTTGAGATTATTAGTCCAGAATCAGAGAGTGCTAAAGGAATCTTCTGTAACGGCTTCTTATGGTGAAAGTGATGAGACAGGACTAGTTTTAGTAAACATTACAATTACAGCAAGTGACACTGCAAACCTTTTTTTACTTCCTTACCCAAAATATTCTAGTGACTCAGGCAGCTTTCCATCAGGAAGTACTTTTAAGCTAAAATTGAAGGACTATAATTTTCTTGGACTTATGAATCCGCTTGATATGGACTTTTCTTTTGAATTGTCTACGGAAGATACAGACTCCTCAATGGATAAGATTTTCGGCTTTGGTATGTCATACGATATGCCAATTGAGGCAGAACCATTTGATATAACATGGGAAAATGACCTGAGCTTTGATTTTACAATAGGTAATGATGCACCTGAATATGATATAAGCTCTGGAGTAAAAGTAAGTCTTCCATTCAGAACATTTTCTCTTGATTTAACTTTAACACAATCGAATACTAGAAATCTTGACTATGAAGAATATAGCGATGAAATCTATTTCACAGAGAATGAAAAACTTGCAGTTCCTATAACTGTGGGAGTTATTTCAGATTGGGGAAAAGTAACATATACACCATATATATCATTTACGCAGAATTGGGATTTTGATGGTATTTCAAGTGACAATGACGATTTATATGGTAACTCAATGTCTATTGGACAAAGTATTTCTACAGAACGCATAAATTGGTATGGCAATTTTAGAAATGGAGCATCAGTTTCAGGAACACAAGAATATGATTACAATATTACAACTGGTAACTTTGTTCCATATTATTCAGGTGATATAGAATTATTCAAAGCTACAAAGTACGTAGGATTTGCAATGAGGCTATACTCATTCCAATACGTACAGTCTTCTATGGGGTCTTCAGAAGGTTCAAAAATTGGCAGCTACCTTAGAGGTATTCGTGACGACCAGAAATTTGATGACGATGATGAAAACGTTATTAATAACGTAGGTTCTGGTTCCATGTATGCATTAAAAACTCCTCTCGCAGTCATATTAAACTTTGATATGCCTGTAAAAATATTCACAACAGACTGGCAGGGCTTAAGGGAAGGTATAATAGAACATTTCTTAATGCCTGTATTCCATACATCAGATGACCCTCTTGTAATGAAGCCTTTTAAGATATTAAAGTATTTCGATTTTGAATTCCAATTATCACCATTTGCAGATATGGCATTAGGTTATAACAGGGCAACACAGAGAACATTTGCTGTTGCAGATGGATTTTATACAGCAGGTCTTGAAGCTTTAATTTACCCAGAACATTGGAGAAGTATGGTAGTAAGAGCTAGCTTAGGTATTGATGTTGGGAGAAAGTTCTTGAGTAACATATTAGACCTTGATACATCTTGGCGTAAGACATCTACAAGTACATGGGAAGCTTATATAGGAATAGGACTTCACTATTAAACTTTATAACTTCTAATGATATAAAAAAACACCTTCAAAAAGTCTAAAATGATAATTACTCGAATTTAGACAATTAGAAGGTGTTTTTTTATTCTTTT
>JAILNT010000176.1 GCA_024691265.1 Treponema sp.
TTTACAATTATATCCATCATTGTGATCAAGATTACCCATGTTGAGAAGACTCTGATAGCAATCCATCTCTTTTCCTTCAAACCTACTGTGAATCTTAGGAAGATAGTCCTCCGGCTTTTCACTTCCAAGTAATACAGCTCCTTCATCCAAATAAATTTCCATATCACTATGAAGTCTTAACCCGCCTGTAAGGAATTCTCCCTTCGGAAAATATACACACTCACCTTTTTGGCAATCATCTAATGCCTTCTGAAGTGCTATAGTATTAATAGTATTACCATCTGCGACAGCATTGTAAGGTGGCATGGTAACATCGATTCTCTTTTTGGCAGAAAGAGTTTTTATGCTTATCTCTTCAGTATCAATCACCTCTCCAGCTCTGACTACTTTGACCACAATGCTGTATTCCTTATCAGCTTCAAGTCCTTCAAATGTGTAATCTGTCTTACATATCTTCACTGCATCCCCACTATTAATAGACAGCTCATAATCATCGTCTTTTTCTGAGCTTTCCATTTTTTCCCAGAAAACAGTAATGCTATCCTCAGTACATAAATATTCCAACCCAATCTTATCCATTTAGTAACACCCTTCCTGAACCTCTAATGAATTATTTCAAAAACAATCCCGGTTCACATCAATATTCCGCTATTAGTGCAAGAAACACTTCTCTTACATAACCCAAAAATTATCACACTTGCCTTCTTATATTGTAAAAAATCCATTCTTTTAATTCTAGTTTTTCATTACATAAAATATTGCATTTTCAACCATTGTAAGCTCCATTTTTCAGAGCGTGATTTGATTCATGTTTCGTGTCAGGTAAAGAAGTCAACAGCCAGATCAAATACTGAAACTGAAAGTCTTAAACTGTAATCTGATCAAACATTTTATTTAGTATGTTTTAAACATCAGAACTGTCCCCAGGGGAAGTCTCCCCTTTCATATCCTGAATCTTTTTCTTACGCAGTCAGCGGCGTAGCACTTCTTGCTATCTCTAAACAGTACCCAACTCATTTAAGCCGTCAAAGTTTAATTTTGATTATTTAAAAAAGCCTATTATAATATATATTATTAAAATATATGTTTTCTACATATACTCTAATACATGTCAGTATGTTTTTTGAATATAAGCTAATACAAATCTGCATGTTTTTTACATATAAGCTAATACAAATCTGCATGTTTTTTGCATATAAGCTAATACAAATCAATATGTTTTTATATAGACAATAATAATTTTTTCTTACGGAGGGGAAATGGTACAACAAATAACAAAAAAGAAAATTCACATATGCTTTGGCCTGACAAATATACTTACCGCTCTGGCCATACTTCTTTTTTTCATAAGAAAAACAGATAATCTTCCACCAATATGGGCCTTTAATATAGGTGTGGATATACTAAGTCTTTTTGTATGCATTGCACTTCTATTTAGTTGCATGCAAGATAAAAAGAATTATGATATGACCACAAATACATTTGCCACCCTACTGGTATCTAATGCTTTTGCTGTATTCTTTGATGAATGCTGTTGGATAGTAAATGATAATTCATCACTCATATTTTTTAACAAACTTGCAAATGTACTATACTACTCTAATGCCCCAATTGTTACTTTCCTGTTTTGGAGATATGTAACTAATGCCCTTAACATGGAAAGCAAGCTTATGCGTATTGCAGATAAGTTATTAAACATATTATTAGCCCCAACAGTTTTATTATGCTGGGTTAACATGTTTTATCCATTATATTTTACTGTTGATGAACTAGGAGCATATCACAGGCTTGATAGATTCTATTATTCCTACTTCTACCTGGCAATTGCAACAGTAACAATTGTAATAGGACTTATTCGCTCCAAAGCACCTGCAAGACAAAAATGGATTGCCTTTACATTTGTTGCAATCCCAATTCTTAATCAGGTTTTTACAGGCGCCTTTTATGGAATTTCCACACAGTATGCTTCTACTCTTGTATCAATTGTAATTATTTATGGTGTATTGTTTGCTGACAGAGGAAAGTCTCTTGCCGCTACAGAAAAGGAGCTTTCTCTGGCAACACGTATCCAGTCAGATATGCTTCCTAATATCTTTCCTGCTTTTCCTGAGAGAAAAGAATTTGATATATATGCAACCATGAATCCGGCAAAAGAAGTTGGTGGTGACTTCTATGATTTCTTTTTAATAGATGATGATCACCTGGCAATAGTTATTGCAGATGTTGCAGGAAAAGGTATTCCTGCTGCACTATTTATGATGGTTTCAAAAATTCTTGTTCAAAACTTTGCCATGACAGGTCGTTCGCCAAAAGAAGTATTGCAAATTACTAACGAGCAAATTTGTTCCAAAAACAGAGAAGAAATGTTTGTAACAGTATGGCTTGGAATTCTTGACCTGACTACCGGAAAACTCATCGCATCAAATGCAGGCCACGAATATCCTATATTAAAAAAGCCGGATGGTGATTTTGAACTTATAAAGGATAAACATAGTTTTGTTGTAGGTGGAATGGATAATGTAAATTATAAAGAATATGAACTTCAATTGGAAAAAGGTTCCAAACTATTCCTATATACAGATGGTGTTGCAGAAGCTTCCAATCTTAAAAAAGAGCAGTTTGGTACAACCAGAACTCTTGAAGCACTCAATTCAGTGAAAAATGAATCACCTGAAAATATATTAAATACCGTAAATGATACCGTTTCAAAGTTTGTTTGTGGAGCACCACAATTTGATGATCTTACTATGCTATGTATAGAGTATAACGGAAAATAATATTTACAGTTTTATATAATCAAACAAAAAGTCTCGACTATCGTGAGTATCATACCTGCTCACCATAGCCGAGGCTTTTGTTATGCTTACTTTATAAAATATTAATGTATTAATACATTAATCTATTCTTTTACTCTTCTATTTCTCTTCTTTATCTACAATTGGAATAAAGTTCGCTGCAAAGGAATTCTTCTCACGATATTTTATGTAAATGTATCCAAATGTGCAGAAAACAAGGGCACCTATCAAATTAACAAATAAATCCTTCATTGTATCAATAAGACCTATATCCAGATATCCGCCTTCAATTTCATAATCTTCTCCATCATCCATATGGACAGTCACGCCTTCAATATCCTTTAAAATAATAGGATCATTTTTATGTTCCGGATTTATCAAAACACTTTTTACTTCATGAACAAGCGTATCCTTTTGCATATCAACATATAAGATTGAATCACTTGTAAATTCCACGAATTCCCAACATACTCCAACTGTCATCGAAAAACAAAACGCTGTAATAGCTACATATAAAGGAGATAAATTTACAAGCTTAGACTTTTGATTAAGAAGATCTACAAGGCAAAAGCCTATTGCTGCACATAGAAAGCCATTCACTGTATGTAACGCAGTGTCCCAAAAAGGAAATTTCCCATAAAAATTAACTATCTCGCCTAATATCTCAGCCGCAAAAATAAAGCAGTACACAATTATTTCCAGCACTGTTGGGAAACGAACCCCAAATTGCTTTTGTATTATATCCGGAAATGTAAAAAGAACAAGTGTTAAAATTGAAAGCGCAACCGAACCATAGTTTCCAAGAAAAGTCATTGCTATTGCACAACACACAGTAAGTATTCGTAAAATAAGATAAACAAAAACAGTTGCCTTTTCCTTTTTACTAAAACTCTTTTTTCTATTATTTATGTAATTATCAAATCCGTTT
>JAILNT010000186.1 GCA_024691265.1 Treponema sp.
TATCTAAAGAAGGGTTCTTGTCAGTATGTTATTGTAACTAATGAAAATATAGATACAATTGATTGCTCTGTGTCTATGAAAAATAAAAAAATTTCTTGTATATATAATGTACTTAAAAAAAATAGTTTTCATTTTGATAAAAATCAGGAGAGTTTACATTTGGTTTTGAAAGCTTATGAAAGCAGAATTTTATTGTTAGGAGATTAATATGCAAGGTAAATCTATGACGGAGGGAACTCCATGGAAACATATTGTTAGATTTGCTTTTCCTGTTCTTTTGGGCTCTCTTTTGCAACAATTGTACAATACTGTTGATACAATAATAGTTGGTAAATATTCAAGCGAAGCAGCTCTTTCTGCTGTAGGAACAACTGGAAGTTTGACTTTTCTTTTTCTTGCGATTGCAATGGGATTTTCTGCAGGTAACTGTGTAGTTGTTGCCCAGCATTATGGAGCAAAAAATGAAAAGCAGGTAAGAATAACAGCTTCTTCCGGTATTTTATTTTTACTTTTACTTGGAGTTATATCTACAATTATAGGGCTTGCAGTATCTCGTCCGGCATTTAGATATCTTGTTGCTGTTCCTGATGAAATACTGGATTTGACTTTGATATATTTTAGAATTTATGTTTTAGGTCTTATTTTCCAGTATGGATATAATATCTTTGCTGCTATTTTAAGGGCTGTTGGTGATAGTGCTGCAACTTTATATTTTCTTCTGATTTCTTCTATTGCAAATGTAATATTGGATTTTGTATTTGTTGCAGGTTTTAAGTGGGGTGTTACAGGAGCTGCTATTGCTACTGATATATCACAATTAGGTTCTTTTATAGCAGCTTATTTCTATATGACAAAAAAATATCCGGTATTCAAATTCAAGTTATCTGATTATGTATGGAATGGAGAAGCTATTAAAAAGACTGTAAAGATTGGAACTCCTATATCATTACAGCTTGTTATCGTTTCTTTCGGGCTTACATTTATACAGAGAGCTGTAAATGAATTTGGACAGGCTATGACAGCTTCTTTCACTGTTGCTCAAAGGGTAGAAATGTATATAAATCTTCCTTGTAGTGCTATGCAAACGACTCTTGCAACTTATACAGGTCAAAATGTTGGAGCTGGTAGAATTGATAGAGTTAAAAAGGGAACTCATCAGGCTTTATTTATTTCTTTGATATTTACTTTTATAATATCAGCCCTTATATGGATTTTCTCTCAAAATATAGTTGATTTTTTTGCTTTAAGTGAACAGGCTGCTAAATACTGTAATCCTCATCTAAAAACAATTGCATTTATAAATATCATACTTGCAATGTATATGCCTTTGTTTGGTGTATATCAGGGGACTGGACACAGCGGTATTCCTACAATTGTTGCAAGCTGTGCATTAGGGGTAAGAGTTACAATCGTATATTTACTTCGTTACAGCAGCTTGTTCGGTACTAGTATTATATGGTGGAACGGCTTATTTGGCTTTGGAACAGGCTTTATTGTCACTTGGATTTATTATTTAAGTAATAAATGGCAGAACGGTATTAATGAGAAATTGTTACTTGTTAGAAAAAAAGACTTTTAGTATACTGAAAAGACTATGAGCGAAGAAAACAATTTATGCCCATGCGGTTCGGGCAAATCATACAGCGAATGCTGTGAACCAATAATTAAAAGAACAGTTAAAGCTCCTTCTGCAGAAGCTTTGATGAGAGCCCGCTATACATCTTATGTAAAGCAGGAAATTGACTTCATCATTGATACTTGTGAAAAGAGCGAAGAAGTTGCTGATATTGACCGCAAAGCAACTGAGGACTGGAGTAAAAACAGTACTTGGCATGGACTTAAGATTTTAGCTACAGCTCCTGGAAAAGAGCCTGATACAGAAATCGTAGAATTTGAAGCTACCTATACTCAGAAGGGTATTCGTGACGTTCATCATGAAACAGGTCTTTTTAAGAAAGTAAATGGTGAATGGCTTTATTCAGCAGGTTATGTAAAGGCTATGACTGTACATCGTGAAGGTCGTAAGATAGGACGTAACGAGCCTTGTCCATGTGGTTCTGGAAAGAAATATAAGAACTGCTGTGGTCGCTAATCACTTTAATTTTTAAATTAAAAAATTACAGGACTAAATAATGTTCTGTAATTTTTTTTCTCTATTTAATTTTACCTAACAAATTAATTTTACCCTCCAAAAGTTGCTTTAAGCAAAAGCACAGGAAATAATTTATGGAAAATATTTTAACTGGTTTTCATGCCGTTGAAGAAAGAGTTCGCAAAGTTGTCGAATCCAAGAACAAGGAAGAGGCAAAAAAAATGTCGATTTTATTCGATAAGCCAGGTCCTCGTATTAAAAGAATATTGGCACTTGCAAAAGATGCCGGTATAAAATGTGAAAATGCTACAAAACAAGTTCTTGATTCAAAAGTTGCTTCTTTGCCTCCTTTAGCACAGGAACACAGAGGAATTGTCCTTTGTATTTCAGGAGAAGAACAGACTGCGGGAAATATGGTTAATTTTGACCAATTTATAACTTCTTTAGATAAAGAAGATGCTGCTGAAAATTATACAGTTGTAATTCTTGATTCAATTACAGACCCACATAACGTTGGTGCAATAATCAGAAGTGCTGACCAGTTTGGTATAGATTTGGTTGTTATTCCAGACCACAGAAGCACAGGTGATGTTCTTGATAGTGAAGTTATTGCTCGTTCTAGTGCAGGAGCTTCTGCCTGGGTTAAGGTGTCTATGGTAAGTAATCTTGTTCGTGCAGCTCAGCTTTTAAAAGATAAAGGCTTTTGGATTTACGGGGCTGATGCTGGTGGAACAAGTGTTGAGAAAGTTGATTTTGCAAAAAGAACTGCTATCGTAATGGGTAGTGAGGGAAACGGAATTGCACATCTTCTTACTGAACAGTGTGATGAAATTGTTTCTATTCCAACTTGCGGTAAACTTGATAGCTTAAATGTATCTGTTGCGGCTGGTATTCTCCTTTATGAAAGACGCAGACAGAATCTTTCTAAAAACTAGAATAAACCACCTTCTACTACTATAGTATCCGCATTTGCGGCACTTCCAAATATAGGACGAAGTGTCGCTTCAAAGTCTTTATGAAAGAATTGTTCAAAAGCAAGATATTTTATTTCTGCATTCAGCCAGCTTAAAAGAGTTGAATTGCCTTTTTGTACGGCTGGAGCTATAGCTTCCTGGGAATTTATGGAATCCATTGTAAGTTTATAGCCTACATGTTCTAATGACCAGGCAAGAAGCTCTATTCCATCTTCTGAAATTGCATCTCCTTCGCCGTTTTCAAATGCAGAAAAAGCTTCCTGATAGCTATCGTATTTAATAAGTTTTGTATTTGGATAGTTAATTTCAAAAAAAGATTCTGCGGTTGTTCCTTTGTTTACAATTATGGTTTTGCCTGATAGTTGTTTCATATTGTAATAAAGATCGCCTTCTCTTGATAAAACTCCTATAGAAACTTTCATGTAAGGTAAGGCAAAATCTACTAAGGATATTCTACTTATTGTTCTTGTGAATGACGCAAGTAATAAATCTGCTTTTCCACTATTTAATGCTTCTATTCTGCTTGAAGATATAACAGGAACGTATTCAACTTCTACGCCAAGGTCTTTAGCTATCCTGTTAGCAAGATATATGTCATATCCCTGATAGTTTCCATTTTCATCTATATAGCTAAAGGGTTTTTTATCTGTATAAACTGCTATTCTTATGACTCCACTTTTTTGTATTTTTTCTACAGAGCGATAAGAGCTTGTTAAGTTTTCACAAGACGAAAGAACTATAAGAGTAAATGCGATAAAGATATGTAAAATTATTTTCAAGTTAATGCTTTTTGGCATAATATACCTGCAAAATATGTTTCTTTGCTCAGAAAGTGAAAAGAATTAT
>JAILNT010000213.1 GCA_024691265.1 Treponema sp.
CAGGATACTGGTAATTCTTACGGTAGAACGGTCATCTTTTATCCAGAAAATGGAAACTATGTGATCAGAGCTGTTGGAAAGCCTGAGAAAATTATATGAGTGCTGAAGAAAAAACTGAAAAAAAAATAAATACTAAAATGATAACTCCGCTGGTAGTGCTTTCAGCTACAGCTATAATTTCTATTTTTACTTATTTTAAGCGCTACCCGGCTGGAGATTTCTTTATTATTGTTTTTGCATCCGTAATCATTTTTTTGATCATTGGGCTTATAGTTGAAAAAATGATCAGCAGATTCATAGAAATTAATATTGAGAAAGAAATGGCTGAAAAGCGTGAGGCAGAGAAGCTTGAAGAAAAGGCCAGAGCAACTATGGAAGCAGAAGGCGGAAGAACTGTTAATAAAGAATCTTTGGAAATTAGGGATATTCCAGAGTAATACTTAAAAAAGGTTTGGGGATTATTGCATGGATGATGCAGGCAGAAATAAATTATGGACAGAATATAATAAAAGCAGATCTGCAGAGATAAGAGAACAGCTGATTTTAGAATATGCGCCTCTTGTTAAGCTTGTGGCAGGCAGGCTTAGTATGTATTTGGGATTTAATGTTGAGTATGATGATCTTGTTGGTTATGGTATATTTGGTCTTATAGATGCCATTGATAAATTCGATCTGCTAAAGGATGTTAAATTCGAAACTTATGCCAGTCTTAGGATTAGAGGAGCAATTCTTGATCAGATCAGAAAAATGGACTGGATTCCTAGAACAATTCGCCAGAGACAAAAGAAGATAGAGTCTGCCATTCGTGAAATAGAAAGAGATACAGGACATGTTGCCACAGATTCTGAAATTGCTTCAAAAATGGATATTTCTGAAGATGAGTATTTGAATTGGCAGAATCAGATGAAAGTAACTGGAGTTGTTTCTTTAAATGAGTTTATGGATCAGGGAGCTGATATAACAGAAGATGTTAATAATCACGGCTCGGGATTTACTAAACCAGAAGACGCGATTGAAAAAGAAGAACTTAAGAAGATGTTAGCAGAATCTTTGGAACTTCTTACTGATAAAGAAAAGAAAGTTATTTTGTTTTATTATTATGAAGAACTTACTTTAAAGGAAATCAGTGAAGTACTTGAAGTATCAGAGTCTCGAATTTCACAGTTACATACAAAAGCTCTTCAAAAAATGAGAAATAAGTTGGGAGATTACTTGGGGCTTATTACTAATTCTTGATAGGTAAAGAGAGGTTTGATTATGCATGGTTATTTTCAATTAGTTACTACTCCTAAGGGGACTGGAATTAGAGTCTTTGCGCCTACTGATGGTGATGAGCCTTTAAATGTTAATGATGTAAGAGATTATTTAGAAGATAAAAAAATTGAATATGACGTTGTTGTAATTAATGATGCTGTGGCTAAAGCTTCTGAAGATGTTGTTATGTTTTCAGAAGCCCAGATACTTCCTGAAAGAGAATACATTAAGCTAGATGTTTCTAAGGATCGTATGCAAGTCACAGCTGTTTTTTTTCCTCCCACAGAAGGGGGAGAGCTTCTTACAGAAAAAGAAGTCATGGATACGCTTAATTATAGAAAATTTATTTATGGCATACAGACTGATAATATCCATAAATTTTTTGAACATAGAGAATATTGTAAAAAAATGGTTATTTGTCAGGGCAGGGAAGTTGTACAGGGAAAAAACGCTTATGTTGAGTATCATTTTAATACAAATTTAAGAGCTAGACCTACGCTTAGAGAAGATGGAAGTGTGGATTATTTTCATCTTAATCTTATAAACAATGTAAATGAAGGGGATCTTTTAGCAACTCTACATCCTGAAGTACCAGGTCAACCGGGGAAAAATGTTCATGGCGAAGATATTAAACCTGCATCTGTAAAATCAGATTTTATTAAATATGGAAAAAATACAATTATTTCAGAAGACAAACTGACTTTGACGGCTGAAACATCTGGACATGTCGTATTAAAAGATGGAAAGGTAACTGTTTCAAATGTTTTAACACTTGAAAATGTTGATGTTTCAACAGGAAATATTGATTATGAAGGTAGCGTTGAAGTTAAAGGCATAGTCGCTTCGAATTTCTCTGTTAAAGCAGGTGGAAATATTGTTGTCAAAGGTATCGTTGAAGATGCAACGTTAGAGGCTGGTTCTGATATTATCCTTGAATGTGGGGTTAAAGCAGGTGGAAATATTATTTCTGGCGGAAATGTAGTTACAAAGTTCGTGGAAAATGCTACAATAACAGCCAAGGGAAGTATTACAAGTGAAAGTATTTTACATTCCAAAGTTTCTTCAGGAACAGAGATATCAGTTTCCGGGAAAAGAGGCTTTATTGCTGGTGGCAGAGTTTGTGCTTCGGATTGCATTACTGCAAAAGTTCTTGGATCTGATATGGGAGCAAATACAATAGTTGAAGTTGGAGCAGATCCAGATATTAAGATCCGTTTAAAAGAGTTACAAAAGAATATTGCTTTAGCTCAAAAAAATATTGAAAGTATAAAGCCTACAATTGATGGATTTACTAAGATGCTTAAGTCAGGTGCAAAGTTTGCACCTAGTCAGGTTGCAAATGTTAAAAAGTTAGTTGAATTAAATAAGACTCTTAATGAATCCATACAAAAAGACTCTCAAGAATATTCTGAGCTTATGGAAAAGCTTTCGGATGCAAAAGATGCAAGTGTTATAGTAGAAGGAACTGCTTATCCAGGTACTACCGTGAACATCGGGGAACTGTCCATGATAGTAAAAAAGCCAATAAAATATAGTAAGTTTGTTGTAAAAGATGGAGATGTACGACTGGCACCGATTTAATAACGATAGGAGGAGTTGCGATGTCAATCAACAGAATCGATTTCGGGGTAATTGCAACATCTAATGAGGTATCTCATGTGAAGGCTTCTGAAGACGCAAGGCCTTTAATGGATCGTCAGAGTTTTCAGACTCAATTTAATGAAGAAGTTGACAACCAAAAATCTTCAGTTAATCAAAAAGATGATGTTGGACAGGGAGAACTTCATTCTGATGCTCGTGAAAAAGGTGGAAATGAATATTTTGGTGATGGCGGAAAAAACAGGAAAAACCAAAAAGATGCTGAAGAAAAGCCTTCTTTAGAGAGACAATTATCTGTAGAAAAAATGGAAAAAATGGCTGAGCATATGATGGACAGAAATGGAAAACCTGTCGATCTTAGGATTTCGTCTGGCTTTGATTTGAAGATTTGATATTTCTATATTATAATAAAATTAGTACAATTAATTTTGTTTCATGGGGTATTGGGGTGGAGATGATAAGCATCACTGAAATTGTTCTTATAATTGCTGGGTTTTCAGCTATAATAATAGGATATCTTCTTCCAGTTGATAAGGATGTTGATGAAAATGATAAAAAGCTCATCGAAAGAGAGATTCGTGAGCTTGTTCGTCGTGAAGTGGAAGATCAAAAGGATATAATTGATAATATGGTTGATGATTCAGTTGATAATTCTTTAGATAGAACTGAACGTGCCATGGAACGAATCTCTAATGAAAAAATGTCTGCAATCGGCGAATATTCCGATACTGTCATAAATGATATTCATAGAAATCATGATGAAGTAATGTTTATGTATGATATGCTTAATGATAAGCATAAAAATCTGACAAATGTAGTTTCTGAAGCTACAAAGAAGGCAAATGAAGTAAAACAAACAGTGATTGATGCTGAGGCAACTGCAAAAGAGGCAAAAGAAGCTTCTAATTCGCTTAAAGAAGATGTACAAAGTAAAATTTCTAGTCAAAAGAATGTAAAAGCAGTTATTTTAGATGATGAGAGTGATTCAATTAGTGGAATAAGTATTCCATATAATGAAAAAAACGTTGTT
>JAILNT010000244.1 GCA_024691265.1 Treponema sp.
GCAAATTCTAATGAGCCTATTACAGAAAAATCAC
This sequence comes from Treponema sp., assembly GCA_024691265.1. Taxonomy (GTDB): domain Bacteria; phylum Spirochaetota; class Spirochaetia; order Treponematales; family Treponemataceae; genus Treponema_D. The sequence goes on from JAILNT010000244.1 coordinate 35, forward strand.
CTCGTCTTTTAGATGTTAGCAATGATGAAAAATTCCTTGCAACAGATCTTTACCCACTCACAAAGGCTCGTCAGGAGAACATACTCTTTGAAAATGAAAAAAAAAATTGGACAATTATCCGTCCATATATTACATACAGCGAAAATCGCTTGCAGCTTGGGGTTTTGGAAAAAGAAACTTGGTTATTTACGGCACTTAATTGCCAGGCACTTGTTTTTTCAAAAGATATTTCCAGGCATATCACAACACTTACTTATGCTTTTGATGTTGCTCGTGGAATTACGGCAATAATTGGAAATGAAAAAGCATATGGCGAAGCATTTCATATTACAGGAAGTAAGACGATAAAATGGAAGGAAGTCTTTAATCTTTATTCACAAGTTTTAAGGAGTAACGGTGTAAAAATTGAGGAGATAATGAAGGAAAAGACGCACAGGCTTGATTACGATTGGAGCAAATATCAGGTTTTGTATGATAGATATTTTGATAGGGTTTTTGATAATTCAAAAATTGCACAGTTTGTTGATGTTGATTCTTTTGTAAAGCCCGAAGAAGGTCTAAGAAATTGTCTTGAAAAACTGATAAAAGAACCATGTTTTAACTATGTTGCAGTGGAGGGGGTGTTGCTGGTTTTGCAGGGAACAAAGAAAAAACTACGACTGAAAAAGATTCCACAAATAAAACAGAAAATAAAGTTTATCCTGATAAGACTGCATATGTATCCGTTGTAAGGCGAGTAGTTAGAAGAAAAAATAAGGAACTTAAAAAAAGGTATTTCTGTATTTAAAGACAATACAGATGACCTTTTGATGGACTAAAATCAAAAGGGGCGTTATGCTACGGAACAAGAGATTGCAAACCTAGCGACAGCCCTTGTTGTTGGAATGAAATGCATGGTTGTAGGTAACATACTTTTTGCAACTGAAGGGGTGAGGCTTATAACTATTGATAATATGAAATATTGTTTCTAGGAGATAATGCTATGAACATACATTATACAGCGGAAAGACATATACAGATTTTAATTGCACTGTTAAAAGCCAAAAATATTAAAAAAGTAGTCGCAAGTCCGGGGGCTACAAATGTTACATTTGTAGCCTCCATTCAAAGTGACCCTTTTTTTGAAATCTACTCTTCTGTAGATGAGCGAAGTGCAGCTTATATTGCCTGTGGATTAGCCGCTGAATCTGGAGAGGCTGTTGTTCTTACCTGCACCGGGGCAACTGCAAGCCGTAATTATTACCCGGGGCTTACAGAGGCGTATTATCGCGGTCTTCCTGTACTTGCAATAACCGCAAGCCAGATTCTAAGTCATACTGGAATGTATTTTCCACAGATGCTTGACCGCTCTGTTATTGCAAAAGATGTTGCAAAACATTCCGTTACAATAGAGCCTATTGATTCTGACGATGACGAGTGGAAAGTTACTAATCAAATAAATGTTGCCCTTATGGAGCTTTTTGATATGGGGGGAGGGCCTGTTCATATTAACTGTGTTACGCGATATTGTAGAGATTTTTCTGTGACAAAATTACCGGAGGTACGCGTTATAAATAAGATTCTTCCAGATGATGTTTTACCAGAACTGCCAAGAGGAAAAATCGGAATTTATGTGGGAAGTCATGCAAAATGGAGTGAAGAACTGACAAAAGTCGTAGATGATTTTTGTGCGTCGCATAATGCGGTTGTTTTTTGCGACCATACTTCAAATTATAAAGGCAAGTATAAGGTGTTGGATTCTCTTTTGAGCAGTCAGGATATGTTTCATCCTAATGTTTTGGATTGGGATTTGCTCATTCATATTGGTTATGTCACAGGTGAATACAGTGCAGTAAAATCAAAACAAGTATGGCGAGTAAATCCAGATGGAAAAATACGTGATGTATTTTTTTCAACCACAAAGATTTTCCAGATGGAGGAAATTAAATTTTTTACGTATTACAAAACGAATTCTAAAAAAGACGATTCTTTTTTGAAAGAAAGCAAAACAATATATGAAAGATTATATGCAAAGATTCCTGAGCTGCCGTTTTCTAACCTTTGG
>JAILNT010000289.1 GCA_024691265.1 Treponema sp.
ACAAATTCACGCCGCTTGAGGACGGAGAGCTGAAAACAAGACTTGAATCCCTTCTTGAGAAATGTGGTTTTAAGGCAAGCGGTCTTTTTGTTATGGACGCATCCAAGAGAAGCGGTCATTCAAACGCATATTTCACAGGCTTCGGCAAGTCAAAGCGCGTTGTACTGTATGACACGCTCATAAAACAGCTTTCCATTGATGAGATTGAGGCTGTTTTGGGCCATGAGCTTGGGCATTACAAGCATCATCATATCGTCAAGAGAATGTGCGTTATGATTCCGCTGATTTTTGCAGTACTGTTTGTTGTCAGTTTTCTTGTAAAACTTCCATACTTGTACGAAGGGTTTGGTTTCGTTACTGGAGGCGAAGTTCCTTTTCAGATGATGTTTGCTGGTGTGTTCCTTCTGGGGATAGTCTTTGAGGGCTTTTCCGATTTGTCGGATCTTGTTTCTAACTTTTTCTCCAGAAAAGACGAATTTCAGGCAGATGCTTTCAGCAAAAAAATCTGTGGCACGGGTGCGCCTTTGATTTCGGCCTTAATCAAGTTGGACAAGGAGAATCTGAGCGAGATTCAAGTCCCCAAGATTTATTCGGCTTTCAATTATAACCACCCGCCGCTTCTGGAGCGGATAAACGCCCTGTAATTTTGCACTTTTGAGCTTTGCTCAAAAGTGGCCCACCTTTGGCGAAGCCAAAGGTGCGGTTTCGATACACATTTTCACGCCTGGACTACAAGGTGTTCTTTTACAAGCCTCATCTGCTCGTCAGAGAAATGGAAAAACTCTGCTATATCTGCTTCTGTCATTTTTCCCTGCTCAAGCAATTTTGCAGCAGTGCTAATATAGCATATTTTGCTGATTTTTCAAGGATTAAAGCTATCGCAAGCAGGAATTTATAAATCCCGCAGTTGCTCCAGAATTCGCTCTTCCGTGAAAGAGATTTCTTTATGAACGAGTACAGATATTTTGTTTTGCAGCGATTCGTCTAGAACAGAAAAAGAATTGTCGTAAAAAAGTGCGCACGGTGCGACATTAAAGACTTCAATTATTTTTTCCAAAAGATTGTATGTGACAAACTGCTTTCCAGTCTCAATAATGCTTAGATGATTTATGGAAATCTCCAGCCTTTCTGCGAGTTGTTCCTGAGAAAGCCCTTCCTTCTTTCTATAAAATTTAACATTCTCCCCAAAAATCTTTCGGATATTTACTGTCGCCATATCTTTAACTATGAATAATCATTTTTAAAATTTACATAACTAATTTAGTTGATAAAATTTGATTTATTTTGTCTTTTTGTTTGATTTATTAATTAAAAAGATGTAAAATTATTTTAAATTCAATTTTAAAGGGAGAATTCTTTTGAGGAGAACAGGGAATGACAAATGAATTATTCGACACTATCAAAGAAAAATATGGCAAATACTCCAGCTGGACTCTTTGGGATGAAAATAATCGAGCTGGTATGAACTGGCTTGCTGATAAAGACCTTCTTGAAAAATTAAGCACGAATTATGTTTTTGTCGGATTAAATTGTTCTTCGCCCGCAAATAAAAAAATTCCCCCAATTTTTGGGAATTTCCATTCAAAAGATGTAAATATTAAAAAACTCTGTGAGGCTTTGGAAAACACAAAATTCAAAGGTTGCTACATCACAGATATCATAAAATGTTTAAACGAATCTAAGTCAGAAATCCTTTCAGAATACTTAAAAAAGAATCCTGATTATGAAAAAAAACAGATACAAATTTTTATGGAAGAAATTGGATATTTTGGAAAACCAATTTTGCTTGCACTAGGAAAGACAACTTATAACATCTTAAAAAGGAATCATATTGATAAAGAATTTCGAGTTGTTTATATCTGGCACTATTCATGTCGTAAAAACTCAAGTTTCTATAAGGAAAAGATTAAACAACAGCTGCAGGAAAATAATCTGTGGTAATAACTAATATCACTAAATGAGATTCAACTATGCTACAAATTGTTGGCAGAGGAAATATAAACTTATTGGAGGAATTTTTATGAAAAAGATTTTAGTTTTGTTTGTTGTATTTTGTTTTGCACAAACAATTTTTTGTGCTTCGAATGTTGTTGCAAATAAAAATCAGGTGCAAGTAACAGAGACAAATTGGGGGTACGAAATTTCAAATATTGAAAATGTTGAGAAATTTATATTTAGGAATAAAGCAAAGAGCAATGCCGAAATCTATATTATTCTAGGAAAAGAGAACGAATTTTTAGATGAATCAGAAGCAATAAAATTTATAAAACTCTTAAAACAAAAAGATGATGGAACCAACTTTTATCAACCTTTCCATTATTAT
>JAILNT010000295.1 GCA_024691265.1 Treponema sp.
TACGCATATAATTTATGTAAATTGTGCTTATAAAGACGATAATACCGCGATAGGAAAATTGATCCATGATTTCTGGTGTAAACAGTACACGGAAATGCATAACGGGGATTTTGCAAAGCGGGCAAGATTCTTAAAAGAAAATGATGAAGGGAGGCAAAATATGTGTCAGGCAGTACAAGAACTTATAGACCAGCAGAATGAAATTGTCACTAAGCAAGTCACTAAACAAGTTACGAAACAAGTTACTAAGCAGGTTACAAAAGCTGTTTCAGAAGAAATGGTAAAAAAGCTACTTAGAAAGAACACCTTGACCGTACAAGAGATATCAGACTCTTTAGATATTTCACTTGATGAAGTAAAACGCCTTCAAGCCGAAATCAAAGCTGAATAAAAAATAACGACAACCTTGAGAATTTCTACATTTCAGGGTTGTTTTTTTTTTGCTTTACATATTACAAGCAGGATTTTGCAAAATGGAGGCAAAATATGTGTCAGGCAGTACAAGAACTTATAGACCAGCAGAATGAAATTGTCACTAAGCAAGTTACAAAACAAGTCACTAAGCAGGTTACAAAAGCTGTTTCAGAAGAAATGGTAAAAAGCTTGATAAAAGAAGGCACTCTTTCACTAGAAGCAATCGCAAAAGTAACTAAAATATCTCTTGATGAAGTAAAACGCCTTCAAGCTGAAATCCAGGCTGAATAAAATTAAAGATTCTTCTATATCAACTCCCCTTAGAGGGGAATTGATATAGAAAATGCATACAGCTAAATTTTAGTAATGGAAGGCACTTCCACCTATAAATTCACGAATAATAGATTTATCAGGAACATCAGTAGAAGGTATTGGAGAGAAATTTGTAAGGAAGCGTAACAAACGGCTAGCTTCTCCATATTCCTTCTGCAAAGGATTTACGCAACGTAACAAAGGCTCTGCATAAACCTTAAGAACACCAAGTTCATAATCCAATGCAGTATTAAGCATAGCATCTGCATTTCCCTGGAATGGGAATATATGCTTTCTTTCTCCTGCACGAACATTATCCCACATAGAAATAGTATCAGCAGCACTCTTTCCGCGGAAATTAAAATCACGGACAATACGACGAATAAGACGATTATCAGTTGTAGGGATTCGGTTATGGTCATCAAGATTTAATTGTGTTAAAGCCGAAAGATAAATCTTAAACTTGTATTCAGCAGGAATACGAGGAGTAAGCTTGTCATTGAGTCCGTGAATACCTTCCATAATCAAAATATCAGACTCTGCAAGCTGCATTGTGTCCCCTGCATAATATCTTTTTCCTTCTGTAAAATCATACGATGGCATAGGAACTTTTTTACCATCAAATAAGTCAATCAAATTTTCATTCAAAAGATTTACATCAAGAGCTTCAAGACATTCATAATCATAATTGCCATTTTCATCTTTAGGATTTACATCCCTGCCTACATAATAATTATCAAGACTTATGACTCTAGGCTGATAACCAAGTGCCTGAAGCTGTAATGCAAGTTTCTTACTTGTAGTTGTTTTTCCGGAACTTGAAGGACCGGCAATAAGAATTACTTTTACTCCTCCCCTTTCATGTATTTTATCTGCAATATCAGAAATACATTTAACCTGAAGAGTTTCAGTTATATCAATAAAGTCGTTTATACAACCATCATGAATAAGTTGATTTAAAGAAGCCGATGATGTAACACCTAACTGCTTACCCCATGCTTTATACTTTTTATAAATATTAAAAAGCTTTGGGATATCCTTAAATGGAGGTAACTCATCTGGAGTAGATGAAGCTGGGAAACGCAACAAGAAGCCTTCCTGATAAGGCATTAAATCAAATACTTTTAAGTAACCAGTTGATACTACAAGAGGTCCGAAATAAAGGTCTGTAAAATCATCTATATTATTTACAAGAATCTTTGGAGGACAAACGTAATTAAGCTGTTTTCTTGTTTCAACAAGATTAAGTTTCTCAAATAAGTCTACAGCTTCAGAGTATGAAAGATATTTTGCCTTTATAGGAACATCTTTTTCTACTATAGCAAGCATTTCTTTTTTTAATTCAGAAATCTGCTCAGCAGTAATAGGTTCTGCTGTATCAATTGTATAGTAGTATCCATAATCAAGACTGTGTCCCACTAGAAGCCTTGTATTAGGAAATAATTTGTGCGCAGCATAAGCTAGTACAAAACATAGAGAACGACGATATATTGCAGCACCA
>JAILNT010000305.1 GCA_024691265.1 Treponema sp.
TAGGATAAAGAAACTTATTAACCATTAGTACTTTCATAAAAAATGCTCCTAAAAATTTTATACCTTATCAATTCTCTCAACGTTAAGAATTGCATCAATATACAATCTAACGCTGGCGCCAGTAACTTTATCCCAGTTAAATCTGGTATAGCAATAATCCATTATCTCGTCCTTATTGCGATATAAGTCCGGATTATCAATACTCTCTCTTAATTTATCTCTGAGATCTTTAACGTTTCCCTTTTTAAAGTATCTGGCATAGTCTTTACATGCTTCCATATTCTCAGGTATGTCACTTACCAGACATTTTCTTCCAAAGCTCATGCCCTCCAAAAGACTTAATGGCATACCTTCAATATCACTTGGAAGGACATACAAATAACAGTTACTGTAAAGTTCCGCCAAAAGGTTTCCCTGAACGAACCCAGTTAGTATTATTCGATCATCTTTTTGTGCCTTTTCTTTGATTCTCTGTATATACTCATTGGAATGGCTTCCGCCTCCTGCAATTACCAGTTTCATATCTGTATCCAGCTTGCTGTAGGCATCCATAAGGTATGTGATACCCTTCTCTGGCACTAATCTTCCAAGATAGAGAATATATTTTTCTTTCTCAAGACCAAACTTCCTGGTTATGATATCGGGTTCACGAAACTCTGTCCTGTTAACACCATTAGGAATATAAATGGTCTCTCTATTATAGGTATCCTTAAAATACTGCTGAACATTCGTAGACAGTACAACAACTTCATCTGCATATCTAGCCGCAATTTTCTCACCAAACTTGAGGAATTTAGTGGCAAAGCCTCCCCATTTAGATCTCTGCCAGTCAAGACCATGAATTGTTGCAATAGTTCGTATTCCCAGGAAGTGCGGTATTACTAACATTGCGCATGGTCCCTCTGCATGATAATGGATTACGTCATAATTGCCAAAAATAGCCATGATCGTTGCCAGAAAAGAATATACAACCGCATTAAGCGCCTTTTTATCTGGTGTAGGAACATGTACGATTCTAATGCCCTTATAGTTCTTTAATTTATGAAATTCTCTATCCGCAGTCTTATCAGCAACATTTCTGCCTTTTCTGTTATAGGCAGTTACAGAATGCCCCATCTGAACGAGCCTTGTTGACAGCTCTTCAACTACTATTTCAACCCCGCCCTCTCTTGACGGAATTCTTTTATGCCCTATCATCGCAATTTTCATAACTATTCCCTAGCTGTTTAAAAAGAATTCTTATGGTTCAAAACTTCCAACACCGTTTTAAATAATATCTTAATATCAAGCCATAAAGACCATTCATCTATGTACTTAGTATCAAGTTCAACAACTTCTTTAAAATCTGTAATAGAACTTCTTCCGTTAGCTTGCCACATTCCTGTTATTCCAGGCTTAATACTGATTCTTCTCCACTGAGTTTTAGAATACTTTACAACTTCATTGATTGTCGGTGGTCTTGTTCCCACTACACTCATTGATCCTGATAATACATTAAAGAACTGTGGTAATTCATCTATGCTGGTTTTTCTAATAAACTTACCAACTCTGGTCACTCGTGGATCATCCTTGATCTTAAACATCATACCATCGCTGACTTCATTAAGTTTTGAAAGCTCATCCTTCATTTCTTCAGCATCTGCTCTCATGCTTCGGAATTTCCATATCTTAAAATGTCTGCCGTTCTTTCCTACTCGGATCTGTCTGAATATGACCGGACCGGGAGAGTCTAATTTAATTGCTATAGCAGTGATGATCATGATAGGTGATGTGATCACAATTGCAAAAACAGAAAAACAAATATCAAAGACTCTCTTGATAACTTTTTCTTTCATATTCATGGTTACAGTATGGAAGGTAATCAAAGGATATGTACCAATACTGCTCACATACGAATAGGATTTGCGCCTTCTAAAGGTATCTACAATAACACGGCTGGTAACTCCCATTTCTGTACAGATATCAATATATTTCTGCATCTCCACAATATTCATCTCACGTTTCTGCAAAAAATAAACCTGATCGATATTGTACTTTTTAATTATATCTTCCAAGTTGGATAGTTTACCTATATACTCAATAGAATCATCGTCATCATTGATGCTAATATATCCAATCTCGTTGATTATGGTTGATGTCTTCTGTAAAAAATATCTGAACTTATTGTAAGAATTCTTAGAGCCCACATAAATTGCCCTAGGAATATGTTTACGAAAAATAATACGATCTATTATTTTCCTAAAAAATACTATTTCCAAAATCATTAGAAAATAAGGAAGAACAAGTAATGAAATTAAAAACTGGCTATACACCTTGACTGCATATGTGTTGAAATAAATCAAAACACCTGCAAATACAGCAATAGCATAAGAATAAGTCTCTCTTCTAATAATCCTGTCCAAGTAAAAGAAAAGGGTACTGTTATATATTTGTGATGTCCTGTTTCCCATAAGAAACAGCATTGTACACACAAGATAAATTGATACAACAGCCTTCAATTCGTGAAATGTAAGATTTCCATCTCCCCATATGGAATAAGAGATAAAAAAAGCAAAAAAGAGGATAAAAATATCTAACAACACATGAACAATGTCAAAAGATGCTCCGTTATTCGAGCGATTCATCCTGTATCCCTCCTATAATCATAACAACAACTCGCCCCCAACGCACAATCTCCCCCTAAATTGTACATAACTAACCGAAATTATAGCATAAGTAATTTTGTTTTAAAATAGTATTTTTCACACATATTTTACATATTTGTCACAACATTTTCTCACAATTATAATTCTAAATTCTTTATAAACTAGAAAATTCAAGCTTTTTCAAAGAAAAGCAGACTCGGAATAGCTCCGCAATTCCTCGTTTGGCGCTTCGCGCCAAATATGCTTTCTTTCTTTTTTCAAAGAAAAGCAGACTCGGAATAGCTCCGCGATTCCTCGTTTGGCGCTTCGCGCCAAATATGCTTTCTTTCTTCTTCAAAGAAAAGCAGACTCGGAATTTCACGGCAATTCCTCGTTTTGCGCTTCGCGCCAAATATAAAAATAAAAAAAACCGGAAATTCAAGCCAGCTTGAATTCCGGTTTTCTCATTTTTATGCTTTTCTTTGAAGGTTACAAGATTATTTAAGAGTAACCTTAGCGCCTTCAGCCTCAACCTTAGC
>JAILNT010000423.1 GCA_024691265.1 Treponema sp.
GAACAGAGAACCAAAGATTGTAGGTTGTTTCAAACTTATTTATTCTGAATGATTTTATATACCTTTTAGCTGTAACTTGCTGCCAATTTTCACCAATTATATAAGTGTCATATTTATTTTTTCCTGATGGACCTATTTTTACAAGTTCAAAATCTGAAAAATTCTCCATAAAAGAATCGTAGTTAAAAGAGGATTGAGAAAAAAAAGGTAGAGTACAAAATAAACATAAAAAGAAAAACGTATATCTGTATTTCATTGAAATCTCCTATGATAATGAACGTTTTATATTGATATCGGCTTGTAGAATAAATGACTTCAATGTTGTGCAATTTGACCTTGTGTAATGAAATCTAGTAGAAATATAGAATAAAATGATAAAAAATAAAAGGGGAAATATCCAAAAGTATGGTATCTCCCCTTTGTTTTGATTTATAAAAAGATGTTAGGCAATAAATTAAAGTGGAATATTTCCATGTTTACGGCTTACAGTATCTCTTGAAGTTTTTCCTTCGAGAATCTCAAAACTCTTTACAACACGAGCTCTTGTTTCAGAAGGATTAATAACAGCCGAAATATAATCTCTCTGTGCTGCAATTGTTGGAGTCATGAAAGTAGCCTTGTATTCAGCCTTTTTCTGTTTAACTAAAGCTGCATTTGCTGGGTCTTTCATTTCCTTAGCGAAAAGAATACCTGTAGCACCTTCTGCACCCATAACAGCTATTTCTGCCTTTGGCCATGCATAAACAAAATCAGCTCCAAGATGCTTTGAACACATAGCTATGTAAGCTCCACCATAAGCTTTTCTTGTGATAACAGTAACCTTTGGTACACTAGCTTCGCTATAAGCATAAAGAACTTTTGCACCGTGGCGAATGATACCTTTCTGCTCTTCTTGTGGACCTGGTACGAAACCTGGAACATCAACAAAATTGAGCAAAGGAATATTGTAACAATCACAGAAACGAACATGACGAGCGATTTTATCAGAAGCGTCACAATTCAAAATGCCACCGAGGAAGCCAGGGTTATTTGCAACAATACCTACAGTTTTTCCTTCGATTTTAGCAAAGCCTGTAACTGCATTCTGTGCAAATTCTGCCATAACTTCAAAGAAAGAATCTGTATCAACTACACAATTTATTACGCTACGGATATCATATCCTTTATGGCTTTCTTCTGGAAGAACAGTTTCAATTTCCTTGATTTTGTTTTCATCAAATTTAAAATTGCATTCTGTCTTGTCACCAAATAAGCCCTTCTTTGTCGTTGTCTTACTTACAAAAGGCTCTTTATCGCCAAAGTAATGAGGTATGTAATCCAAAAGCTTTCTTACTTTTTCATAACATTCATTTTCTGTGTTACAACGATAATGTGCAACACCAGATTTCTGACTATGAATAGAAGCTCCTCCGAGGTCTTCATCACTAATATCAAGGAACATAACCTGCTTTACAACTTTAGGTCCTGTAATATACATGTGACTTATCTGGTCAATAGTGAAAATAAAATCTGTAAGACCTGGAGAATATACAGCTCCACCTGCACAAGGACCTGCAACAATACTTATCTGAGGAATAACGCCAGAGGCACGAACATTCTGATAGAATATATCGCCGTAACCACAAAGAGCGTCAACTCCTTCTTGTATACGAGCTCCACCTGAGTCATTTACTCCAATAACCGGGCATTTTACTTCTATGGCTTTTTCAATAAGTTCTGCAATTTTCTGACCGTGAACTTTTCCTAAAGAACCGCCTTGAACTGTAAAATCTTGTGCATATACAGCAACTTTTCTGCCGTTAATTGTTCCAAAACCTGTGATTACGCCATCATAAGGAATTTCTTTTTTTTCCATTCCGAAATTTGTACATTGATGACGTGCTCCCTCATAAATCTCCATGAAGCTGTCTTTATCACATAATGCGTTAATACGTTCTATAGCGTGCAACTTGCCTTTTGCGTGCTGCTTCTCAATATTGTATTCTGCCATAAAAAACTTCCTGTCTAAAAGAGGTGACCGGGTATACACCCGTTTTCATTGCGTATTGTAATGAGATTTATATTGTCTGTCAACGTGACATTTATTGTGTTTCTGTCAAAATGTCTTTTATTTCCCTTATTTATCGCTTTCATCTGTATTGGTCTTTAACTCGTCCATAAGACCATTTTTTTCAAGAGCGTATCTTGCAGTTTTCAATGAATAGGATAAATAAAGATTTGCAGCAGCCTCAAGCATTTCATTATCAGTTGGTAACCACTCATATTTATTTCTCAAATTATTTACAGCTGCCATTACGTCTCTTGGATTTTCCTTTA
>JAILNT010000059.1 GCA_024691265.1 Treponema sp.
ATCTTCAAAAGTAATAGTTGCGGAAGATTATGCAGCTGGAGCTTCAAGCATAAAAGTTTTGCTTGTGTCTAAAGCTCATACGGTTTACCCCCATATACTTGTATACTATTATTCACCAATTTGAAATTAAAATAACTTGTAAAATGCAGTTGCCAGCTAAAAGACTGACAACCACATTTTAACTAATTAAGGATTACTCACATGCCTGATAAGCAAGTATGTTATCCATTAATATAGAACCTCTACCACCTCTAACAGCATATAATGCAAATGCAGCTGGTGTATCTGTTGTAGTTGTAGTCAATGTAGCAGCATCTAATAATGTAGTTGCTCCATCGCTAGATGTTATTGTAAGTTTTACAGCTGAAGAAGTTTTTACCAGTTTATAATGATAGAATGTCCATTCTTGTAAGCTTACTTCTGATGAATCTGCATCATTTACAGTCCATGTAAAGCTTGCTTGTGCATCAGCTCCATTTACCTCATCACAAGTCATACAAAGCAAATAGTTATCTGTAATAGCTGTAGCTGTTGAAGGACTTGTATTAAAGGTAGAAGAAACAATTGCAAATTGATGAGTTGGAGAGGCAGCAGATCCTGTATTATTACCAGGTCCTAATGCAGCATCAAATTCAATTATATAGTCATCAGTGCTATCGATATTGCTTAATGCAATCTTAGAAGATTTTGTACTCCACAAGCGAGGTCCAGCTCCACCCTGTGTACTTGCAACATAATTTCCAAAATCAGATTTTGAATCACTTTCAGTACTATAAGCACCGCTCTTTACTACTGTAGTATAACCACCAGGACTATTTATATAGTCAGTAGCACTTTCAGAACTACTATCATAAGAAGAGAAATCCAATCCGTAGTAAACAACCTTAATATTACTACAGTTAGTTGCTGTAATGGTTGTATCTGAAATAATATCAGAATCTACAGTGAGAGAAACTGCACCTGTATAAACATCAGAATCGATATATACAGGAATTTCGCTTGCTTCTTCTTCACAGGCTGCTAAAGCATAGGCTGTAACGCTTGTATCTGTTCCAATAGAACCTGTTGCAACGGCGTCGCCTTTAGAAACTGCCTGTGAAGTGATTCCACCCAAAGAAAGAACTGCAACACCCTTTCCTATTGCAGCAGAAGTTTGTCCTGCTGTATAAAGCTGAGCTGTAGAAGCTGCCTGTAAAGCAACAACTGCAGTTGTAATTTCAAAGGTTGAAAGAGTTGTTTCAAGACAAGTTAAGGAACTTCCAGAAGCTGTTGCATCTCCTGTAGCTGTAACATAAAGCTTACCAGAAACAGAATCTGAACTGCCGCTATCCTGCATCTTTATAACAATCTTTACAGAAAGACTTTCTGTATCAGGTGTGAAAGAAGTTGTACCAGAAGTTGTACCTGCAGTGGAAGTTACAGCACTTAAAGCAGTAATAGTCTGCGATTTTACTACAGTAGAAGTTACATCTGTACCGCTATCATCTATAAGTGTTAAATCAAAATAATCACTTACATCAACGGTAGAAGTGGAGCTTGCACTTGCAACGGCAGTTTTTAAGGCTGTGCTAAAAGAGCCGTTAGAAAGAGTTAATGTAACTTCTCCAGAAGCCTTTGCTTTATATGAACCAGAAAATGCAGCTGTAGTTGATTCTTCAAGATAAGCTGCTAAATCTGAATCTTCGCTTTCCATAAAGCCTAGGTTACAGCTTGCAATAGAAGCTGCAAAGCCTACTATTGCAGAGCAAACAAATGCTTTACGGAAAAATCTATTTTTTATCATAGGTTATCTCCTTGTGGAAAAATTAAGAAAACGGCGGACTTTTTTATATCAAGCCCGCCGCCATAAAACTACATTGTAATGCGGAAATAGAATGGAACAGAAACTACTACAGTGAATGGATATACAACATTAGTTTTAGCAGAAGCCTTGCTATTGTTAATCCATACAGTCTGAGCTGCATCATCACCGTTACCAGAAAGATTCTGCAACAAGAAGTTAACACCGAGGTTCAGGCTTGCTGTTTTAGAAAGCTTGAATACTGCACCAGGTTCAATACCGAAGCAGCTAACAGCGAGCATGTCACTCTTTTCTTTTCCGTCTTTTGTAATCTTGTTGTTTACGTTAAGACAGCGGAAACCTGTTGTTAAATCGAATGCCAATGAATCGCTATAGTCATAGCTTGCAGAAATACCAAAGTTGAATCCAAGATAGTCATCATCGTAACCCTGGTCTTTTGCATAGTCGCTCTGAGCAATCATAGAAAGGTTACCATTGAAGCCAACTCTAAGCATATCGCTTACATTGTAAACAGCACGTAAATCAGCAGAATGAATCATGAATGTCTGGTCTGTATCATCAGAAGCCTTACGTCCAAGATATGTTGCACCGAATGTGTATCCACCATAAAGCTGAAGTCCTGCGAAGTAGTCGCTAGATACAGCCAAAGCAGCACTAATATCAGAACCAGCACTCTTATATGTACCGTCGCCATCATTCCAAACACCGCTCATAAGGTCGCTAAGCTTGAATGTAGCACCAATCTTTACAGTATCAGGAACTGTGTAGCTTGCCTGGAAGTTAAGGTTAGTAAGTGTTCTTTCACCATAGTAATTGTTAGCAATTGTACCTGAGTTATCAGCTGCAGAACCAGGAACAGCAACTAAGCGGAAGAACATGTTGTCTGAAACATTGTACTGAGCCATTACACCACCCTTTACACCGTAATAGGTTGTGTCGTAGTCAAGGCGAGCACCTGCATTGTTAGGGTCGTAGAAATACCAGTTGTATGCTTCAAGAGTTGAGCTTGTAGCAGATACATCACTATTTGTGCTTGTAATAGTAGAATCAGCTTCAACTGTAAAGCCCTGATTTCTCAAGAACCAAGACATTACCTGTGGGTCAAAACCTGCCTGATACTGTGCAGCATAGCTATTGTAGTGATAACCAACAGTTGCGTCCCCTACGAAATCTACAGCAGGATATGCATTAAAGCGTCCTACTTTCAAAGTAAGATTTCCAAAGTTAATCCAACCATTCAAAAGCAATACTGTAAAACTTTTAGCAGGAATAGAAACGAAAGCTTCTACACCACCATAATTATTTTCAGCTTCAAAAGTCATGTTATTGAAGCTCATTTTTGTAGATGCCTGACCTTCTGCACCATTTGCCATGTAATGGTCAAAGAAGTAGAAGCCGTCATCATCGTCATCATCATTGTCTGTATTCAAATATGTAGCCAAGCTTTCGCCATAGCGTGCAGTTAAAGTCATTGTTGCGGCATTTGCCAAGCCTGTAAGTGCAAGAATGCCGGCTATAGTTCCAAGTACCTTTTTCATCTTTAAATCTCCTTTAATTACAACATAATGTTAAATGTTACAGGAATACTGATATACAATGTCTTAGGATATGTATAACAAATTGTAGATCTAGAATTTTGTCCCCACCAGCCTCTAGCTTCATCAGAGAAGTTAGAAAGAGATGTATTAAGGGCAATATTGATATTTGTTCCGCGGGCTGCCTGAATTGTTACATTAGGTCTGAGCCAGAATGTAGCTTCTGCTTTTCCGCTTGTACGGCTATTAAAGTTGTAATCATTAAAGCCAAAACCAACATTTCCAGTCATATTCTCTGCAAGAGGTTTTGTAACGCTGAACGAAATAACTTCACCAAGATAAGGCTTCCAGCCATACTTGTTCAAATCAGACAAAGCTTCGTTGTATTCGCTTAAGAATATCAAAGTTGTAGCTGTGTTGAAGTTAAAGCTCATATCCTTGTACTTGTAATTAGCACCAAAGTTTAAGCCATGACCATAGAATGCCTTGCTTACAGTCTTTGTTTCTGCGTAATTTCCATCACCATTTGTATCAGCTGTAACAGATGTTTCGCTATTAATATTCATACCTGCAAATGTATAGCCAAGTGCAAGTGTTAAATTTGGAACAACTGTTGTGCTTATAGCTCCGTTGTAGCTAAAGTCTGCTGCTATAGGCTTATAATCTTCCCATTCGCTTCCACGAATCTTGAATGTGCTTGAGAAAGCCCATTTTGGCATAGTGAAGTTTGCCTGGAAGTTGAAGCCACAAGGCTGCATATTTCCGTAAGTAGAGCTATCTGTATATCTACTTCCAGAATATTCAACAAGACGAAGAATCATCTTCTTTTTCTGGCTGAATTCTTTTGTGTAAGAAACACCCAGCTGATAGCCGCCATCTTTATTCAAGATTGCAGAGCCTGCATTTGAAGCATTGTAGATGTAGTAAGGATTATCATCTACGTCTTTTTTAGATGCAGCACCCAATCTTTCAATTTCCCATTCATAAAGGGAAGCTGTATTACATTCCCAACCGTATGCAGAGCCGCCACAGTGATTTGTTACATCACCCCAGCCGATATTTCCATTACCTGAGAAACGAACTTCGAAAGGACCCCAGTTTGCCCAACCAACATAGCCGTTTCCAGCCCATGTAGTGTTAGGAGCAAACTTGAATGTTGCACTTGCACCGAAATGGTCACTCTTTAAAGACATTCCCATGTAACGGTTCTTATTTGTATCCCAATCAAGGAAAGCAAGTCCTGTTTCTTCATAAGAATCATCGCCTACAGTGCCTGCAGCTTCCCCGTTCATTTCCAAAGTATGAGCAGTTTCTCTTTGTTCATCTGTCGAATCGCTTGTGCGGTAGGCTAATGGTTCCCAAATCTGGAGAAGTGTTATAGCACCTCTCCATTCGGCATGAGCCAGTCCTCCAAGCAGTACTGCCATAGCTGCAGTACTCAATATCTTTTTCATAAAAATTCTCCCAATTTAAATGAAATATTTTTGACGCTTTACTTTTTAATATCACCCTGTAATCAAAGTGATTTCCATCTTCTAAAAAAATACTTTTTATTAACTTACCTGTAACTGTTCTTTATCGCCTCCCAGATTTTTTTATCTCTGTTTATCTTTGTTAGGATTAGGATAAGGGCGAATTTCAAAACGCAACCAGACAAAAACGTCATTTATCTTCATTATTTCGTCAAAATTGTTTAATATTTATTTTTAAGCCTAATTTCATAGCACAAAAAAGTCTTTATTATAAGGAATTACAGGACTTTAGCAAAAATAAAAAAGTGATTTCTTAAAATAACATAATGAAGTTTTTTTCTTGTTTTTCTGTAACCTTTTTGAAATAACAAAAAACGCTGCTAGCAGAAATAAATCCACTAACAGCGTTATATTCAGATATTACTATTATTTAGCGAGTTTAACTCTATTATTACTTAGCAGCGTTCTCGTTCTGAATCTTTACAAGTTCATCAAGAATGTAAGTTCCGATAATCTTTCCCAATGGTTCCTTGTAGTGGTTGTGGTCACAGTACCAGCTCTGAACCATATCGAGAACAGATTCAAATGATGTGCCGTTTTCGTTGTTATAAGCCTTTACATCTTCGATGGTGAGAGAATTCATGTAGTTTTCACCAATCTGTCCAACTTCAATGAGCTTCAAGTTCTTTTCTGCTGCAAGCTGTCTGAGCTGAGCATTTCTTGCACCGTCTCCACGGTTGTTCTTGAACTTGTTTGTAACGAAATCGTAGTCAGGTTCCCAGTTCTTCCATTCGCCTGCTGCGTCCTTGTAAGGACCATCAGGTGTTGCTGTAAGGATTACAGGGATACCGCCACGCTGCAAGATTCCTTCTATATAGTAATCCTTCATGATTGAATAATAAGCTTCTATTTCACCCTTAACACGAGAGTTAATACCCATGTTTACAGTTACATAATCGCCTGGGCAAATTGCGAGGAGAACTCTTTCCAAACGACCTTCATAATAATACTGTGCACTGTCACGGCCAGCCATAGCATTATTAGAATAGCTTGAGAAAGACTCTGGCAGCTTTATTTTTCCAGCAGCCAAACAGTTACCCCATGAGAAAGCACCGTATGCATTATTCTTTGCTGTAGAATCTCCAATTGTGAACAAAGCAGGCTTTGCATTTGGTTTCTTTGCTGGAAGTGCTGTAATTTCAATAGTCTTTACAGTAGCTCCTTCAGGGAAAGTCAAATCCAATACACCGTCACAAACGGCAACATCAAACTTGTTACCAATTTCAGCAAGATTCTTCTTTACAGCTGACTTTTCAAGGCTATCAGAAGCTGCAATAGCTGCGATAGACTCAGACCATACTTCACTTGCAGAAGTGTTAACCTTCACGCTGTAGTTACCGTTAGGAACTTCTGTCTTGAATGTCAAACCCTCCAAGGCAGCTTTTGTATAACCTGCCATATCTTTATCAGTAAGATTAAAAGCAAGTCCCTTTGATTCATTTTCCATTGAAGCACCCTTTGTGCTTGCACAGCTTACTGCCATCAAAGACATTGACACAAGTGAAGCTGAAAGCAATGCACCCTTCATTACGTTACTTAAATTTTTCTTCATAATTTATATACACTCCTTATATTTATGACAAGTAGTTATCTAAGCTCTGGCATTTCTTCTACAACATAGATTGCAAGCTTTTCTGCAACTTCTGGAGTAAGATGCAATGTATCATGAGCACTGTTAGGGTCGTTCATGTTCTTCAAAGGTGCATGAGCTTCTGCATCTTCTACAGATGTAAATGTCTTGTAGTAAGCAAGAGATTTCTTAAAGAGGTTAACAAGCTTTACGTCCATGTCTTTTGCAACAGATTCCATGATGTCACCGTACCAGCGTGATTGAACACCGTTTACACCGTCACCGATTCTTCCCTGCTGATATACAAGTACAGGAATAGCTTTCTTTGCTCTAGTTTCGTTAATCATAGAAACGAGGTACTGTCTGTAGTCGTCTGGGTCGTCCTTGTAGTTCTTATCATTGATACCAATAGCGATAAGGTAGTAGTCACCTTCTTTTATGTACTTCATGATAGCTTCATGCTGTCCGTCATTGTAGAAGCCCTTGATTCTCTGTCCACCAGTAGCCATATTTCTAACCTGCCACTTTGGATTTACGAATCTTTCCAAATCCTGACCCCAGCCATGGCGACCATACTGAGTAACGTTCTTGTTGTCTGGAAGTGGATAATATTCACATACTGTAGAATCACCACAGAGCCAGATTGTAGGAGCCATCTTTGGGTCATCACTTACCTTTGCAATAGTCATTGAACACAATGCGAAAGGAGTACCACCCTTTCCAGGAACGGCTGCAATATTAAGCTGACCATCAGTTACAGGCATCTGCCATGTTTCAACACCGTTAATTCCGCCTGTTAAATCCATTACCTGCCATACGCCTTCTGCTGCAATACTCTCGCGGAACATTGCACCACCTGCATTTACAGTGATTTCGTAAAGTCCTGGCTCGAGGTCAACATTAAATGTATTCTGAGTTCTCCAGCTGTCATTGCCCAAAAACTCAACTGCATCGCTAAGTTCAGCTGTACCAGCGGAATCTGTATCCTTTACTCCGCCGCCCTCTTCTGTCTTAGGATTAGCAAAGCCGTAGCCCTTTTCCTTTGAGTAGCCGTCAGCAGCACTTACAGCTGTAAATCCCTCTGCAGCACCCTTTCCGCCGAAGTCAAACTTGTAGATGACCTTAGCATTAGAAGGAGCTCTCGTCTGCTCTACAACAGCAGCATTCTTTGAATCTTTAGAATCTCCAGCAGCAGCCTTATCTGTTGTTGCACAAGAAGTCAAGAGACCTGCTGCAACACAAGCCGTAGCAAAACTGTACATCAATTTTTTCATTATTTTTACTCCGTCACTTCAGAATTTTCTATATTTTACCACGGCTTTTTACACTCATGTAAAATATATTTTACAAGTTTGACGAATTTATGCTAAAAAAGACGTTTAAGAGCATCTTGCAAAAATTAATCTTAAACGCGTTAACGTTACACTTATTTTTCATTGACTATATTGTGCTATAAATTCAAGAAATATTTCATTGCGATTAATATTTCATGAACACACAAATAAAAAAAGTGCCATAGAAAAACTTCTACAGCACTTCTCTAAATTATCTCGATACGCCTACTCCGGCAGCTTCATTTCAGCAAGCTCTTTCACTTTCTCCACAGGAAGCTGTAATACTCCCGCTATCTGCTCCACTGTCATAGCTCCGCTTTCCACTAACTTCTTTATAACCGTTGTCATGCCTTGTGATATCCCTTTTTTCATTCCCTGAGAAATACCCTGGGATATCCCTTGGGCAATTCCCTGGGCTAAGCCTTGAGATAGTCCTTCTGCTCTACCTTTTGCTATTCCGCGGTTTTCCAGCTTCGTTAAGTATGCGTCCATATTTACACCTCCCTTCTCTGGTATGCTTTCATTATACATTGTTTCAAATTTATTGTCATTTGTAAGTGTCTTCATCAATTTAAAAAACACATCTACATGCTTTATTGTTTCTTTTGAATATTTATAGCGGTTATCTTTATTTCTGTGGGCAAAATAATCTGCCACTATCCTGAAATCACTTTTGAAACATGCTATCTGTTCATCTGTAAGATTACTTATTTCAAAAAGATTTATCTTGTAATCATTCACAAATGCCTTTAATTCTTCCGGAACTTTCACACAGTCTAATAGATTTTTCGGTTTATTCCATTTCTTATCCCCAAAATACAAGACCAGCGTTACAACTGGAAAGCGTTCTTTCCCCTTGTAATTAAGCTG
>JAILNT010000066.1 GCA_024691265.1 Treponema sp.
TTTTGACATAGTAGTTTCCGGATTAATGCTACTTATTCTTTCGCCTTTCTTTTTGATTCTATCGCTTGCAATAGTAATAGATTCGAGAGGGCCTATTTTTTATAGGCAAGAGAGAATTACCCAGTATGGAAAACATTTCCGTATTTTTAAATTCAGATCAATGGTAAACGATGCTGATAAAAAAGGCACGTTAGTTACTGTTGGTCATGACACAAGAATCACTCGAGTTGGCAAACTTATTCGCAAATTGAGGCTAGATGAAGTGAGCCAACTCATTGATGTGTTTAGAGGCACCATGACGTTCGTTGGAACAAGACCAGAAGTGCCGAGGTACGTAGATCAATATAAGACTGAATATTTAGCCACTTTGCTTCTTCCTGCAGGTGTTACCTCAATGGCGTCGATAATGTTTAAGGATGAGGATGTTATGCTTGAAGGAAAAGAAAATGTAGATAAAGCATATATTGCAGAAGTGCTCCCACAAAAAATGAAATGGAACTTATCCGAAATTAAGATATTTGGTTTTTGGAGAGATATAAAAATGATGTTCATGACTATGTTTGCTGTTCTTGGTAAGAAATACAAAGAAGAGGTGGATAAATAATGATCAATGGATTGGTTTCAATAATAATGCCATCTTGGAATACTGCAAATTGGATTGGTGAATCTATTGAATCAGTCATTAGTCAGACATATTCCAATTGGGAACTGATTATTGTAGACGATTGTTCTAATGATAATACGGATGAAATAGTTGGTTCTTACAAAGATTCTAGAATTAAATATTTAAAAAATGATTCCAATTGTGGGGCTGCTTTAACTAGGAATAAAGCTTTGCGAGAGGCGCAAGGTGAGTGGATTGCTTTTTTAGATTCTGATGATTTGTGGATTCCTACAAAGTTAGAAAAAATGATTGCATTTGCGAAAGATAACAACTATTCATTTATCTATCACAATTATGAGAAAATAGACGAAGAAAGTAAGTCTTTAAACATTTATGTCACCGGTCCTAAAGTTGTTACAAAAAGAAAAATGTACCACTATGGTTACCCAGGATGTTTGGCTTTTATGTATTCGGCTCGAGTTCATGGAGTAATTCAAATTAAAGATATCAAGAAAAATAACGACTATGCTATTTTGCTTAAACTTAGTAAAAAGGATAATTGTTATTTGCTGGAAGAAAATTTGGCAAAATATAGAATTAGGGAAAAGTCTATAAGTCACGACAAACTTAGAAAAAAACTGAAGAGTCATTTTGATTTATTTCATTATTGCGATGAAAAGCCTGTACTAATTGCCTTTTGGTATGCGTGTTGGAATATATGGTATGGTGTATGGAAGAAAAAAAAGTACGAAAAGAAAGTCAATTAAGGGAAGTTGCTATTGTTGGCCATTATGGATTTAACAAGAATCTTTTAAATGGGCAAACGATTAAAACCAAAAATATTTCAACTCAATTAGAAAAAGCTTTTGGTAAAACCGAAGTCATTAAAATAGATACACATGGCGGAAAAGCAATAAGTGTTCTTAAGGCCCCATTTCAATGTTATAAAGCGTTAAAGAAAGCCAAGAATGTTATCATTCTTCCAGCCCATAATGGTTTGAGAGTTTTTGCTCCTATTTTGGTTTTTTTTAAAAACTTTTTTAAAAAGCGTAATTTGCACTACGTTGTTATTGGCGGGTGGCTTCCGGAATATGTTAGAAAGCATAGATTCCTTGCAAAACAATTAAAAAAATTTGATTATATCTATGTAGAGACAAACTCTATGATGAAATCTTTAAATAAACACGGCTTTACAAATATTATGGTAATGCCAAATTTTAAAGAAATTAAGCCATTAAAAGAAAGCGAGTTGGTTTATCAACATTCTGAGCCTTTTCGTCTCTGCACTTTTTCTAGAGTAATGAGAGAAAAGGGGATAGAAGATGCAATCAGCGCCGTTAAAACCATTAACGAAACTAAAAATAAAATTGTTTACTATTTAGATATATATGGACAAATTGATAGTAATCAAAGAGAATGGTTTGAAGAACTTAAAAAGTCATTTCCTCAATATATCTCATATAACGGTAGTGTTCCTTCTAACGAGAGCATAAATGTAGTAAAAGGCTATTTCGCATTATTGTTTCCAACGCTCTTTTTTACTGAAGGTGTTCCGGGGACAATATTGGATGCTTTTGCTGCTGGAGTTCCGGTTATCGCAAGTGAATGGGAAAGTTTTGAGGATATCATTAACGAAAATAATGGAGTTGGATATGAATTCGGCAATGTCGAAGATCTAGTTTCTGTACTTTCATATTTTGCAAATAATCCTCTTAAATTAAATGAATTAAAAACAAAGTGCTTAAACGAATATAATAAATACAATGCTGATAGAATAATTAGAACCCTCAAGTTGAACTGGAGAGCATTACAGTAAAGTAGAAATTGACATTCTATCCTGTCTATTGCCTATGTAGGTTGTTTTTACTTTGATAAAATCATTAAGATAATTATGTGTACTATGCTTTACTGTTTTCGACATATTATGTTGGTAAATTTTTTTTGCTGTGATTCCAATAGATACGATACCATCTGATGTTACGATAATTACAAGTTATTTGAAGTATAAATCTGAAATAAGAACTGATAATAATGATATTTCGTTTATATCTCACATTGTTAAAATGTTGACAATGGAATTTAATATAAAATGAATCACAGAAGTATCTTCCGTTCATCATTATGGATATCATTTTTCAAGATTGACTCAAGCGAGGTTAAAAATGGAATTAATCTTTTTTTTATTGTATATTTTTATATTTTTGTACAACAG
>JAILNT010000077.1 GCA_024691265.1 Treponema sp.
AACTCCATAAAGCTGGGATACATTTATTATACCAAGACCTCTTATTTCCATATGATGGCTTATAAGAGCGTTAGGACCTGTTCCCATAAGCGAATTACCATTAACACATCTTATTTCAACAATATCATCAGCAACAAGACGATGTCCACGTTCAACAAGTTCTAGTGCAGTTTCACTTTTACCAACACCACTTGCACCCGTAATAAGAATACCAAGACCATAAACTTCAACAAGGACTCCATGCAAAGTTCTTCTCGGTGCAAAAATATTACTGAATACACGAAGTAATCTGCTAGAGAATTCTGTAGAATCCAAATCAGTTTGCAAAATTGCACAACTAGAATCTTTAGCAATATTTAGAAATTCATCTGAAGGTACTAATGAACGGGTAAAAATAATACAAGGAATATCAAAAGAAAAAAGCTTATTGATTGTCTCCATAGTGTGTTCATTATGGAGTTTCTGGAGATATGCAAATTCACCTCTACCAACAATTTGAACTCGCTGGAAAGCAAAAGATTCATAAAAGCCAGAAAGAGCCAGCCCAGGTCTATTAATATCAGGAACAGTAATAGCATGAGTAAGACCTTTCCGTCCTCCGAGACACTTTAAATTTAGAGCATCATGTCCTTTTAAATCCAAATCAAGCAAATCAAGCACTGTAAAGCTTTTTTCAGGCATATCGATAACTATACACACTCATTGCTTTTTTTTCAAGCAAAACTAAAAAGCCCTTGTATCTGAATAAAAATGTAAAAACATCTCAAACAAATACAAGGGCTTTTTTTATGTTATGACAACAACTTGTCAGCAATTACTTTTTTTCTTGAATCTTGTCCTTTTCCTTCTTGACCTTAGTATCAAGAACGTCCATGAGCTTATTCAAACCAGCTGCAAAATCAAAATCATCACTTGTTACATGACCATTTGCACCCCATTTGAAATTGATTGTTGCATCGAAATAGAACTTCTTGTCCTCACGTACACGAAGAATCAAGTCAACAATCAAATCCTCAGCATACTTGATACGGTCAAGTTTTTTATTTATAAGATCTGTCTGATCCTGCTGAAAACTGAAACCCACTGCCGTAACTGACTTATTCATGTACAACTCCTTTCAGAACTTCATTTCTGAAGTTCCATTATTTTGATCTGTCTATACATATTATATATCAGAATATTCAGAAAATCAAAAAAACTTTTCATTTTTAATCTAAAAGACAAAATTTTTCATTTCCAAACAATATTTTTCATCTGGCATATGAAGAATCTATATTAAGTTCCACTCGATATTTAGCAACTGTTCTTCTAGCAATAGTTATACCTAAATTTTTCAGCATATCAGAAATCTTCTGGTCAGAAAGTTTTTTCTTATCATTCTTATGATTCTCTAATATTTTCGAAATTTCATTCTTTATAAAATCTTTAGAATCAACAGGCGATGCATTCTCATAATCACCACCTTTTACAGAATTAGAGAAAAAATACTTAAAAGGGAAAGTTCCCCATTTGCATTTCAAAAATTTCTCATTTGCAAGTCTACTGACAGTTGATTCATGAACTTTAAGAATTTCTGCCATATCTCTTTGGCGGAAAGGAACTATATACCCTGGTCCTTTTTCAAAAAAAGAATGCTGAACATCAAGTAAAATCTTACTTGCATTCTCTAAAGTTGAAGCTCTAAACGATAAATCATTTATAAAATTCTTAGCATCAAGAATGAGTTTTTCACCATCTTTACCTAACTGTTTATGATTATCCATAAAAGATTTAGAAATAGAAACTTCAGGGAGATTAGCATTTGAAAGATTTATTTTATATAGAATTTTAGGCTCACCCTCAATTGCATTTACATCAATAACTTCATCAATAAACACATCTGGACTAATTTCATAAGAATTACTGCTACCATAATCAGAAGCAGGAAAGGGATTAAGAGTTTTTATAAATGCAATAGCTTTATCTAAATCATCTTCAGTAACATTAGAGCACATATCAATAATTGCAAGTTCTTTTTCAGAAAGTGCAAATTGACTTTTTCGCTCTTTTACAAAAGCTTCTATCTTTTTCAAGATTCTATGGCTCTGGGGATTTTCCATAAAAGAATTATTAGAAAGAAGAAATATAACCAGCTCTTTATTAGCACTATCCGTCTTATAAGCAGAATAATCAGAAAAAAAAGATTCAGTTTGAACAATCAAGCTTTCCCAAACATTCTTCACGGCACAACCTACAGGTTCAAGATTTTGAACAAGATGCAGACATTTGTCAAAAATCGATTCTTTTCCCTTTGCAATAGATTCAGGAGCAAGAATATGATAGCCCTTGCTGTCAAGATTATAAACTAAATCCTCACATAGTTCTTTTTCATCATTTTTTAGTTTAAGCATATTAATCTGATGAATAAGATGGTGCTGTAAGCTTTCCTTTGTATCAGGTGAAGATTCCAAAGCTTTTTGAAAATCGTCACTAGCTTGAACAGCCGATGCCGAAACCTTTTTTATTTCATGAATTGTGCTTTTAGACCTTTCATTATAATTAAACTCACCATCAAATGAATTATCTGATATTTCAAGAGCAGGATTTTTTGCAACTTCGTCGTATATTTTTTCTTTTAAATCTTCTGTGCCCATTGCCAGAAAATTCATAGACATTATCTGTCTCTGACTCATAACCTGAGCCTGAGCCATTTTTTGACTCTGAGATAATCCAAATCCGATACCTGACATTCTTTAAATATAGCATATTTTAGAGATTTTAGATATATTTTTTTTGATATGAACAGCTTAGAAAACCTTGGAATAAAACTTCCTAACATCTTAATTCCGAATAATATAGACACTTCTACATGGAGTGTTATAGCTTGTGACCAGTACACACAGGACAAAGAATACTGGGAAAAAGTAAAGGCTTCTGTAAAGAATAAACCTTCAACTTTAAATCTTATACTTCCAGAAATATATCTAGAACAAGAAAATAAAGCTGAACTTATAAAAAAAATAAACATGACAATGACAGAATATCTTTCAGCTTCTATCTTCAAAGAATATCCTGAAAGTTCCATGTATATCGAAAGAACTTTCCCTGACGGCAGAACGAGAAAAGGATTTGTAACTGCTATCGACCTTGAAAAATATGACTGGAAAAGCAACAGTAAATCATTAATAAGAGCAACAGAAGCAACAATAAAAGAAAGAATACCAGCAAGAAAAGCAATAAGAGAAAATGCAAGCCTTGAACTTCCACATATAATGCTTTTAATAAATGACAAAAATAACCTGCTAATGACTACAGCAAAAGACATTGCAGAAAAATCACCTTGCTATTCAGGCAGCCTAATGCAAAACGGAGGCAGCATAAAAGGCTTTAATATAAACAAAAATAATTGTGAAGAAAAAATAAAAGCAGCACTTGAAAAAATAGCCGATGAAAACACCTGTAAAGATGGCAGCATATTCTTATTTGCAGTGGGAGATGGGAATCATAGCTTAGCCTCTGCAAAAGCCGTATGGGAAGATGCAAAAGCAAATGGAGCAGAAATGGATTCAGCTTTAAGATATGCTCTCGTAGAAATTGTGAATATATATGACACAGCATTAGAGTTCAAACCTATCCACAGAGTTTTATTTAACACTGATAAAAACGACCTGACAAAATTCTTAGAAAGCAAATTAAAAATCGAGCATGAAGAAATAGCTCCTAATGTTCTAAAATTAGCTTTCAAGACAGAATCAAAAGAACTTTTAATAAGCCACTTACAGCCTGTATTAGATGAATATTTAACAATACACAAAGAAAGCAAAATAGATTACATACATGGAGATGATGAAGTAAAAAAAATCACAGAAACAAATCCAAACTGTACAGGACTTTTACTTGAAGATGTATCAAAAGATGGCTTTTTCACAACAATAGCAAATAGAGGTGCCTTGCCAAGAAAAAGCTTTAGCATGGGTGAAGCTGATGAAAAAAGGTTTTATCTTGAATGCAGGAAATTAAAATAGCTTTTATAATTGCATAAATGCTTTATAGAAGTTAATATTAAACATATTTTCTTGAGGACTTATCAAAGATATGAAATTGACATGTGGTATCGTAGGACTTCCAAACGTAGGAAAGTCAACTATTTTTAGTGCACTTACAAAAGCACCAGCATCTGCTGAAAATTATCCATTCTGTACAATAGATCCAAACGTAGGTGTTGTTGATCTTCCAGATGAACGCCTTGATTTCATGGCAAGCGTATTCCAGCCAAAAAAGAAGATTCCTGCAAGCGTTGACTTTACAGATATCGCCGGTCTTATAAAAGGTGCAAGTAAGGGAGAAGGCTTAGGAAATCAATTCCTTGCAAATATTCGTGAATGTACAGTTATCGCTCATGTAGTACGCTGTTTTGATAACCCTGACATTCAGCACGTTAGAGATGATGCAAAAACAGACGCTCCTATAGACCCAGAAAGTGATATACTCACAATCAACTATGAACTTGCACAGGCTGACCTTGACACCATCACAAAAAGACAGGAAAAAGTTACAAAGCAGATTCGTGCAATGGGAAAAGAAGAAGAAAAGAAACTTCAGCACTATTTCACAGCAGTAGAAAAGATAAAGCCATTATTGCAAGATGGAAAAAGTGCCCGTATGGCAGAACTTACAGACGATGAAAAAGCTGCTATATATGACTTACACCTTCTTACATTCAAGCCACAGATTTTCGTTTGTAACATCGATGAAGATACAATAGAAGCAGGCACAAATAAATATGTTGAAACTGTAAAGAAAATTGCAGCTGAAGAAAAATCAGAAACTGTAGTTATTTGTGGAAAATTTGAAGCAGACCTTTCTGAAATTACAGATGAAGCAGACAGAAAAGAATTCATGGACTCTGTTGGCTTAAAAGAAAGTGGACTTACAGTATTAAGCCGCCATGTATATCATCTTATGGGACTTAGAACCTTCTTCACAGGCGGACCTGATGAATGTCGTGCATGGACAATACATACAGGAGACAAAGCTCCTCAGGCAGCCGGAGTAATACATACAGACTTTGAAAAAGGCTTTATAAAAGCAGAAGCATATTCAGTTGATGACCTTCGTCAATATGGTACAGAAGCAAAAATAAAAGAAGCTGGAAAGTATCGTCAGGAAGGAAAAGAATATGTAGTACAAGACGGAGATGTTTTGTTCTTCAAATTCAATGTTACAAAGTAATCATTAGTCAAAATATATAAAAACATTTGGAACTCCTTAATTTTTTTTATTTTCACAACAAATAAAAAGGTAAGGAGTTTCAAAAATGAAAAAAATACTTACTTTTTCTTTATTAATTTTTACAGTTTTTATAAAAGTCGAATGTACAACAATAAAAATAGCAACATGGAATCTGCAAACCTTTTTTGATAGCACAACAGAAGGAACAGAATATAAAGAATTCATAAATCCCAAATCACATTGGAACAGAGAATCTTATATAGAACGTCTTGATAGAACTGTAAAAGCTTTCAAAAAAATAAACGCAGATATATTAGTATTAGAAGAAATCGAAAACAAAAATATTCTTTACGATATCCATAACTTTGATAGTGCAACATTCCTTAAAAACAAAGTATATAAATACGCGGCTTTTGCAAAAAATGAAAATGCTGCTATAGGCTGTGCAATTTTATCACGCTACCCTATTGAAAAAATTAAAATACATTCTATCTACATAAAAAACGGAAAAGACTCAAATCCTGATTTAAGACCAATAATAGAAGCAAAAATAAATATAAAAAATAAGACAATAACAATATTTGCAAACCATTGGAAATCAAAAGCAAGAAGCAGCGACAGTAACTACTGGCAAAATTACCAGGAACAATGTTTAGCTAGCCAAATAGAAAGACTTATAGAAAAAAATGCAAATGAAATCGTTATAGCATGCGGAGATTTTAACAAGGATATAAATGAATTTAGCTTAATAAAAAATAATGCATTTGGTAATAAAAACAACATACTTCTATCTGAAAAACTAGCAGTATATTCTCCGTGGATAGATGTTAACGACAAATACAAAGAAATCGGAAGCTATTATTACAAAAATACATGGAGCAAACTAGACCATTTTTTTATAAGGGGGAATATAAAAATAAAAGCTTTTTACCCTATGCAAAAAGGCGACTGGTCAAAAAAAGAATCTACCCCCTATAAATATAATATACGCACTGGTAAGGGATATTCAGACCACTTGCCATTAATATGCATTATAGATTTTTAGTAAAGCTATTTTCTTATAATACAGACTAATACACCCTTATTGAGACAAATATTGACAACTAATTTTCATTAATGTATCATGTGCGAAGATTAAAAATGGAGGTTTTAGAGATTTTATGAAAAGTTCAAACAACAAGAATGTATCATTAGCATGTTCTTTATGTGCTTTCTGTGTTTTAGTCCTCGTAACACAATTTCTTTTTCCGAAAGACACTCATAAAAACATTAATGATTACCTAAAAACCTACGAACAGTTAGTTATTCAAGTTGAAAAGACTCCTACAGCTGATGTTGAAAGCTATATCGCATTGTCAAAGAAATCTACAGAATATTCACTTTTTGCAAAACAGCTACAATCTAATAAAAATTGGACAGAAGCAGACAATGTGAGAATGGAAAAACTTACCCAGCGTTATAATGAAGCTGTTCATCGCTTTTTTTTAAGCAATTCATCATCAAGTATCTTAAAGTAAAATAACTTTATCAGATACAAAAAAGCTTCCGGAATTTGAAATACACTTCAATGACCGGAAGCCTTTTTATTTATTGTTGTTTTTTGAATATCTTAGTACAAACTAAAAGTAAAAGATAAAAAATATATGGGAAAATAAGGAAAATCTTAAAAGGATTATGTAATATTTCGTCCCATATTTCCAAACCTTTTTCAAAAGATTTTTCACTAACCTTTCTTCTTCTTTCAGAAAATATGCCAAAGACATCTTTATAATACATAAATATACTAGAAGAAAAACTATTACGTCTGTTATAAGCCCAGCAATCTTTTTCCCTAACCCCTTCACTTACAATAACAAGAGAAGGAGAAGCTTTATAAATAGCCTGAACAACATTCTGCTCTATTACTTTTGGATAATAGCCAACATACCTGCCTACAATCTGTAAACCTGGAAATGTAGAGCGGACATTACGTTCAGCTTGCATAACAGTCTTTTTACGTCCTCCAAGCAAATAAAGAGAACGATAGCGATTTTCAAGAACTGTTAAAATTTGAATAACAGCAGTGAAAGGATTATAACGAACAGGAACTTTCAAGTTAAGAAATTTTGCACCAAATAAAATACTCTTTGATACAGGCAATATTAAATCAGCATCTTTTATACATAATGCAAAATTGCTTTTTTTATTACGGGCTTTCAAAAGTTTCCAAAGTGTTAAAAATACTATTTGTTTTGTACCAGGCTTAGCAAGAAGCTCCATAACTTCATTTTCCAGTTGTTCTGGACGGCAAATATCCACAGGTACACCCAATATTTCTACTCTTTGCATTGCCATACTTTTTTCTCCATCAGCGTTGTTTGTAGAGTTGCAAGACCATACAACGCAGCTGTTTCACATCTTAAAATATTTGTTATAAAATGTATAGGATTGAAGCCATAGTTTTTCATCAGCTCAATTTCAGCAGGACTAATTCCACCCTCTGCACCTACTGCAATCGAAGCAATTTTTGGCAACCCTTTATAAGAAGAACACACTTCATGCAATAACCGAGTCCCTTCAGAGCGTTCATAAAGCACAACTGCAAGAGAATCTTGATTATCGCTACCGCTTACAAAAGATTTTTCTTCAAGATGCCTTTTCCAGAGTTCCATAGCCTCTTTCACAGAAAGAGCATCTGTAACTTTTGTATCAACCGCAGAACCACATTGAGAGCGTGCTTCCCTTATAATTCTTCCCCATCGATCATCACGAGAAGAAGTATTTATTTTTTGAGAATATTCACCTGTAACAGGAACAATTACAGACACACCGCATTCAACAGCCTGTCTTATTATCAAATCCATTTTTTGAGCTTTTGCAACAAACTGAAAAAGCCAGAGTTCAACTTCAGGCTTTTCTGTAAGGGAACCTTCCTCACTAACAACTCTAGCAGAACTATTATCTTTCAATGTAGAACATAGTTGCAATATAACGGTTTTAGAAGAAGCATCTACAGTGCAAGCAGTCATATCCACAAGAGAACCATCTGGCAACCTGACATTCAACATGTCACCAGTCTTTATCCTAAGAACTTGTTTCAAATACCTGAAATCTTTTCCAGTTACAGCCAATGTTCCCGAAGGTCCCAAACCTTCCGAAGCAATGAACTGTCTCATTTACTACCGCCAGAAGAACTTGAATCAGAAGCATCAGCAGTTTTTGCACTTTCAGCTAAAAGCCTTTCATTTTCAAGCTGTTTAAGAGTCTTTGTATTCTTTACTAATTCAGCATAATTCTTATCATGAACAATCTCTAAAGCTTTAGCAAGCTGACTATCATAATCAGAATCATACAAAGGCATTTCTTTTCCATGATAAACTTGAACGCGAATAAGACGGCGAAGAAATTTTAAATCCAATGGATAAGTTTTATGCAAAGTTTCTGCATAAGAAGCAATATCTTCTTCACTCATATCAGCATGAGCTTTAACATAAGGCACTATTACATCGTCTTTTATAAGATTCTGGAAAGGAATTTCATCATCTTTAGAAATCTCAACATTCTTTATTTCTAAATCAGGAGGAATACCAATCTTATGAATATTAGAATCACTAGGGCTATAGTATTTAGCAATTGTAAGCCTTATTCCAATATTGTTAGGCATAGGCAGAATAATCTGAACAGAGCCTTTACCATAAGAACGTTCTCCCACAAGATAAGCAACATGAGAATCTTTTAATGCACCACTAAGCACTTCAGAACAACTTGCAGAATCATGATTAATAAGCACAACAACAGGAAGTCCCTTAGGAATTACAGTATTATCAGGAGAAGCAAATTTTACAGAATTTTCATAAGCAATACGGCTTTTTGTAGATACAATCACACCGTTATCAATAAACTTATCTGCAATATCTATAGCAGAAGAAAGTATTCCGCCAGGATTATTTCTAAGGTCAAGAATCAAAGAATCATAACCGGCTTCCTTGAAAGAATCCAAAGCTTCCTGCACACGACCGGCAGTAAGAGGAGTAAATTCAATAAGTCTTAAATAACCTGTTTTTCCAATCATTCCATACTTTACAGTCGGAACTTCTATGAGAGCTCTTTCAAGAGTAAAAGGCAGCTCCATATTTTCACCACGGCGGATAACAACACTAACTTTAGTTCCTACAGTACCACGGAGAATTTTAAGAACCTGCTCCATATTAATTGTAGATGTATCAGTGCCGTCAATGGAAATTATTAAATCGCCAGCCTTTATACCAGCTCTTTCTCCAGGAGTGCCTTCAAGGGCAGAAACAACTTCAACATAAGAGCCTTTATCATCTCCAGATGAAATTGCTTTTGTAATTGTAAGCCCTACCCCTCCAAAATTTCCTGTGGTTGTATCATTCATGCCGTTTAAGGCAGAAGCATCAAGATAATAACTAAAAGGGTCTCCAAGAGAATCCATCAAACCTTTCAGAGCACCTTCAAAAAGAACTTTTGCATCTACTTCGTCAACATAATTACGTTCTACAAAATCGAATATACTTGTAAGTTGTTGCATGTACTGACTACTATCACTATTGGAAGAAGATTTAGTCTGTGATTGTGCAAAGCACTGTGAAGTAAATATAACAAAAATAAAAAGTGCAACGCACATAAAAATATGCCAACGATTATGTCTGGACTTATTAAATATATTCATAGATATTATTGTATGACACCTATTGATTTTGTCAAGCAAGTGAAAGAGTCTTATTGCTAGACAAGACAAGCTTTATTGTGCCATAATTTAATCATGCAAATAATTCCTATAGCTAGTGGAAAAGGTGGAGTTGGAAAAAGTCTGTTATCCGCAAATCTTGCAATAGCACTTGGTAAAGCCGGTAAAAAAGTTTTACTTGTAGACTTAGATTTAGGTGCTTCAAATCTGCATCTTGTAATCGGGCAGCAGGCTCCAAGGGGAGGTATTGGAACTTTCCTTACAGGCTCTCAGACCTTTGAATCAATAATAACAAAAAGCGACTACGAAAATGTAAGTTTTATAGCTGGTGATTCAGAGATTCCTGGAATGTCATCTCTAAAAGTGACACAAAAGAAATCACTTGTAAATCATTTTCTCAAATGCACAAATTTCGACTATGTAATTCTCGATTTAGGAGCAGGTACACATTTGAGCATTTTGGACTTTTTCCTTCTTTCTCCTCAGGGAATAGTCGTAACAGCACCAACTGTAACAGCAACATTAAATGCCTATCTGTTTTTAAAAAATGCAGTATTCCGCATGATGAACAATACATTCAAAAAGGATTCTCCTGCTTACGACTACTTAAAAAAGCTAAAGAATGACAGTTCATC
>JAILNT010000091.1 GCA_024691265.1 Treponema sp.
TTTTTTTATATATTTGCATTTTTCTTTTATCTAGCTATATCTATTCTGATGATGTAATAACCCTTGAAGATTCTGTCTCTGAAGAAATGCTTAGTCCGAAATATTGGATAAAGCTTGATTCTAATAGTGAAGAAATTAAAATGACAAAAGAAGAAATTAATGCATGGAATCTTAAGAGCTATTCAACTATTTATGATATGGGGCATTATAATTTACCAATAATTACAGACCTTGTTGCTGTTGGAAAAGAATATCCAAAAGATTTGATATATGATTTTCTTTTGAAAAATAATCTTGATAGCCCTTTGTATGTTAAAAAAAATGGGGAAGTGACAGAATTATCTAAAAAGGATTGGAAAGTCCTTTGGGCTAATATGAATGGTTTTAAATATGGAAAAAAATACGAAGTAAAAAATAAAGATAGATTTACAAGAAAAAAAATTGGAAAAGAAACTGTACCCTGTTTAAGGGCTATTGCTGTTGACAGGGCTTATTTAAGAGAATTACCTTCTAATGAATTCTATAGTAATGATGTAGAATATTGGTATGACGATTTTATACAGGGTGCACGATTACTCATTGGAGAGCCTGTTCTTGTTTTAGAAGAAAGTCTTGATAAAGAATGGTATTTTGTAAAAACGCTTTATTCATCAGGTTGGGTTGAAGCTAAATATATAGCTTTTTGTTCAGACGAGATTTTTGAAAAAACTTTTAATGCCTTAAATGATAGCTTTACAGATGTTTGTGTTATCACATCTGATAAAGCTTGTATCCCTGCTGAATATATTTATTTACCAGATGAAGACGAAAAAGATAAATATTCTGTTAAAGATATAACTCTTTCTATGGGAACTAAATTATTTTTTCATTCTTGGAATGATAAAGCTTTCGCATCGTCTTTTTATCAAAGAAAACCTTTTGCAAGTTATGCTGTAGAAATTCCTTATAAAAAATCTGATGGAAATGTTGGCTTTCTTTATGCAGCTATTCCTGCAAGTTTTTGTCATAGGGGTGTAGTAGATTTCACTTCTGAAAATATTATACGCCTTGCCTTTCAATCTTTAGGTTCAAGATATGGTTGGGGATATATGGCAGATGCTAGAGATTGTTCTGGTTTAGTTATGGATTTATTTCGTTGTTTTGGCTTTTGTTTTCCCCGTACAGCCATTTTACAAATTCATACTCCTGGTGAAACTATTGATATAGAATCTCTTTCTGGAACAAAGAAAGAAAAAGCCTTTGAAAAAGCAAAACCTGGTTCGCTTGTTTATATGAGCGGGCATATAGCTATTTATTTAGGCGAAGTGAATGATAAATTATATGTAATAAGTGCTGCTGGTAATTATTATGGGACTACAGAAGAAGATGAGAGAATTGATGTTAATAGTGTTACTGTAAATACTCTAGCCGGAGTTAGGCGAAAAAATGGGAAAACCTGGTTTGAAAATGCTGTTTGTATAAAGCTTTTTTGATTTTGTATGAAATTAATCTAGGGATAAAATAAAAAAAGACATTTCCAAAATCCTTTTGGATAATGAAAATGTCTTTTAATTAAATAAAGAATGAAAAGGCCTTTAGTTTCCAACCTTTGTAAGGTCATCTTTTTTAAGTAATGCCATTTTACCGTCTGCTGTTGTTACACAAATTCCATTTGTTCCTACTGTTATAGGTGTTGCAGGGTCTACGGCAACAGTTGATTTCAGCATTAAATCAAGGTCTGCTGAATACTTTGCTACAACCCAATTATCACCATCTTTTACAACTACATAGTAACCGTCATCGTTTACAACTAAAACAGATTTTGCGGAAAGAACTTCTTCTGATTCTTTTTGAATCTCAAGATTCTGTGTGTCAAGAATAACAAGTCTTACAACCTTTCCAGGTGCATCTTCTCCAGCAATAGCCATGTATCCACCTGAAGCTGGGAGAAGTTCACGTCTTCGTATTACTGATACAGGTGAAAGCTTTGCGATTGCTCCTGTTTTTGCGTCCATTTTAACCATTGCAGAAAGTTCTTCCTGGCTATCTACCAAAATCAAGCCGAATGCTGCATCTGCATCATCAAGGAAGCCTCCGTTAATGAGCATTTGCTGGTCTCTTGCAATAAGAGAGCGTTCCATCTGAGCTTCATTTCTCTTTTTGTCTGCTTCAGCCTGTTCTTCTGCTGCCATGTAAGAAGCTTCTTTTGCTTTTTCAGCCTGCTCATCAGTCTTTTTCTGCTGTTCATCAGCGGCTTTTTGCTGTTCTTCTGCAGCTTTCTTAGCTTCATCAGCAGCCTTCTGCTTTTCAGCGGCTTCGTCAGCAGCCTTCTTTGCTTCTTCATCAGCAGCCTTCTTTTCTTCAGCAGCTTTCTTTGCTTCTTCTGAGCTAGAAGTGGCTTCTTCCTGCTTCTTTTGAGCTTCTTCTGCTGCCTTATCTGCTTCTTTCTGAGCTTCTTCTGCTGCCTTTTCAGCTTCATCAGCGGCTTTCTTTAATTCATCAGCTTTCTTTCTTAATTCTGCAGCACGCTTTTGAGCTTCTGCGTCTTCAGGGTGATTCTTTGCATATTCTTCAGCTTCCTGGGCTGCTTTTTCAGCTTCATCAGCGGCTTTTCTTGCTTCATCAGCGGCTTTTCTTGCTTTTTCTGCTTCAGAAAGCTCTTTCTGTGCATCTTTTTGAGCTTCCTGAGCTTCTTTTTGTGCATCTTTAGCAGCCTGTTCTGCAGCTTCTTTATCTTTAGCAGCCTGTTCTGCATCTTTAGCAGCCTGTTCTGCATTCTGCTGCTGTTTATCAGCTTCTTTTTGAGCTTTATCTGCTGCAGCTGCTTCCTGCTGAGCTTTTGCATCGGCTTCAGCCTGAAGCTTTTGCTGTTCAGAAAGTTTCTTTTGTTCTTCTACAGCCTGTTTTTGTGCAGCTTCTGCATTTTCTTCAGCAATGTCGGCTTCTCTTTCCTTTATGTCGACCATGTTCTTTCTTTCATCAATGCCCTTGTCGTCTTCTTCTCGCATTGAGTCAATGACTGTTCTGTCTGAAATTGCAGATGTATCAATGGCAGAAAGACCTCCTTCAAGGTCAGACAAAGGTATAATCATTTGTGTATTTCCTGCCCATTCTTTCCAGTTTACAGAAATACCAACTTTACTTGCATCTATATTTTTTATAACGACATCTTTGTATTTTGCCTTGAATACATCAATGTTTCCTCTATATACAGCATTATAAACTGTAATAAAGGTTGCAAGTGTCATAGCGTCTTTATCAGAATAACCATAAGCTGCAACAAGATAGGCTGCAACTATATGACGTAAGTTTCTAACGTGGTCTACACCGGCATTTTTGCCTATGATAAAAATGTCTGCATCAAATTTTTCTTTTGTACTTGTATCAACTGCATGAATTACATGATAACGGTTTGCATCTCCGGCTGATGCTGGCGATGTGGTATTATTTGCAATTACCCTTCCGAGCTGTGTACCAATGTTTCTAATAGAAGCAAGAGAATCTATAACAGTATGAGGTCCATTATAGTTAATAAACTGTATTGTATTTTCATCTCCTGCGTTTCTCAATTCGTTCTGATTTACTTCAAGAGATTGAGCTGTTGCAGTGAATGTTGCCAGGATAAAAACCGAGGCAGCAATAAATTCTGATATAAGGGACTTATTTATCCCTTTTGTAAAGATTTTCATTCTTCCTCCAATGTTCTATATTGCTGTTTTACTTTCTGCTAGTATAACCTATAAAATAACGAAATACCAGTATTTTAATTCTAGAAATACTGGTAAATCAGTTCTTTATATGCCTAATTTCATTATATCTGTAAGTTTTTTTCTTGCATAAGACTGTATGGCTTTTTCAAATTGTGGAAACAACATGTAGCTGAGTATCCTTTTTCCATATGCATACAAGGCAGGACGACCCATTGTTTTACATATTGTATAAGTTGCATCTGCACAATCTTTTAGAAGTACTTTATCTTTTGGATATGTCTTTTTTGCAACTATATATTCTATTTCCCTTAATAAAGCTCCGTCATCGTCATAGCCAATTGCAGCTGCTGTTCTTACAAGTATATCAAGTAATTGCGGGTCAGTTACATTGTGCATGAGAATTGCAATGTCATGATTAAATTCATTGCTACCGAGTAGGGCGATTATATTAAATAATTCTTCTTGATAACTGATATCTGTTTTGAAAATTGATGTGTCAGATGGTCTTGTGCTGTTATTAGAAGAATAAAATTCTGCCATGCTTGAAGTTTCTGCTTTTAACATTGGTAGCCATTTTTGTTCTGCTTCACTATAATTTCCAGCCTTTATGGTCTTTATAATTTCTTTGTAATCTTCTTTTGAAAAGGCTCTTTCTGGTAAATATGAGAATTTTACAGGTTGGTCTTCATAAAAAGAATCATAAGAAGTGTTAAGAGGAAGCTCTTCAATTTCATTTTCTTTTGAAAGAGGTCTTTGATATACTCTATAACTTTTTATTACCCAATTATCTCCGGTTGTAAAATTGAGATAGCCGGATTTTGTATAGAAAGCATATTGCCAGGTAGAAGCTTTCGGAAGATTTGCAGCCCAAATAATGTCTCCGTTATAGCTATATGAAGCAGCCTTTGTTTTTCCGGCAATGATGATATTATCGTTTTCAAGTTCTATAAAGCCTTTTGTGTTATCAACTTGGGCATTTTCTATTGTGAGCCTGTTTTCTACAGCATGATTTTTAGTATCGACAAGCGTAACAAGAGTTCCGTTAGAACCATAAGGAACAGAAACTGCAACCATATTTCCAGAAGCTTTTACATCAATACTTGCCGGTAAGCCTCCGCTGGTACTAAAGCGTGCCATTGCTTCTGTCATTTCCCAGTCTAAGTCCATTTTTCCGTCTTTTATAGTGTAAAGGAGAGAACTACCATTTTCTAAGACAAAAAAAATACCTTGATTGCAGCTGACTGCATTTTTTACTTTTGCCGGAAATGTTATTTCTTCTACTTCTTTTCCGAAAGGAGAAATTCTTTTTCCTTTATTTCCTATGCTTTGTATTAGTATTAAAGAACCGTCATTAAAGACATAAAGAGGAAGATTTGCCATTGCTGGGGTATTGATTGACCACTTCAAATTACCATTCATACCATAACAGGCTATATTATTTTTCCCCTGAACAAACATTCGTCCGTCATAGCCAGCAATAGGAGCTTGTGTGATTTGTGAAAATGGAACTGGAGTGCTCCAAAGTATTATTCCGCTAGGGTTTATAAGGCTTAATTTGTTTTCGGCTGTAACAACGTAAAGAAAATCGCCTCTTGCTACTGTATAGTTAGGACCTGGACGACCTTTTATTGGTTTTTGCCATAAAATTACACCTCGCTCCGAACAGGCTGTAAGCATTCTGCCGTCATTTACAACTACAAAGCCGTATGTTGTTGCAAGTGGTCTGCAAATTGGGCTTCCATCTATAACTGTTTGCCATGCAGCTTCTTCTGTTGCAAGCTCTTTTACTGTAATAGCCTTAGTTTCTGCAAAAACTTTTACAGGCAGAAAGCTGGCTAAAGTTAGTGAAATAAAAAATGTAAATAAACTGATAACTCTTCTCATTGTAATTTCGCTTTATAATATTTATCGGCTATTAAGGTTTTTCAACAGTATTAAATCTCCATATCTTCAAGACAGGCTAAACTTTCTATATGACAAGTTTGTGGGTAGAAATCAAGAAGATATAGTCTTGTAAGGCTATAGCCTGCTTTTACAAGTTTTGAAATATCTCTTGCCTGTGTTGCCGGGTCACAAGATACAGCCCTTATTTGGTATGTTTTATTTTTGCAGAGCCAGTCGCATACAGTTTTTTCCATACCCAAGCGTGGAGGATCTATAACGACTGCATCAAACATGCCATCTTTTTTTATAAGTGTATCCGCTGTTGTTTCTACGAATTTTTCTCCGCTCATACCGTAGCTTGTATGCTTTTTACCCATAAGATTTTGTTCTGCAAAAACAAGGGCATCTCTATTATGTTCTACAAGAGTTACATCTTTGAATAAGTCAGAAAGGAAAACGGAGAAAGTTCCACAGCCTGAATACATGTCGAGAACTCTTTCTCCTCCCATGTTGTCACAGACTTTTTCTATTGTTTTTTCGAGTACTTGAAGATTTGACTGGAAGAAGCCTTGAACATCAAAAGTTATCTTTTTGCCAAGAACATCTACTGTACAAATATTTTGTGAAACTAAAGATGTCCCTGAAAAATAATGTTTGGCTTTATCCTTTATTTTTTTTCCAGTTCGTCCAGTTATCCTTGTTTCTGCATTACGTTTCACTTCTAAAGCTGCGATTGTTCTGTTTTCAATTTTTGAAGTGTCGTTTCCATCTCCTCGGGCAATAATTCTTTTATCCCCAAAGACATGAACCCTGCCTTTGCTTGATTCCTTCTCTTTCCCAGAAAGCCAGTTATTTATTTCTTCTGTTGCGATAGGGCAGTGAGAAAGTTCTACTGTTGAATTACTTTCTTTTTCCTTTAACCCGCCATTGTGGAATTGAAAACGGCATCTATAGCCTGTTGAATCGCCATAGACTGGTATAATTTCAGGAACCTTTAATCCTTCTCTTTCAAAAGCATCTTTTAAAACGCCAATTCTAAGTTCCCTTTGATAATCTTTGTCAATGTGCATCATATTGCATCCACCGCATTTTTGATACAATGGACATTCAGGCTTTACTCTGTGAGGAGAGGCTTTCACTATTGATACGATTTTTG
This sequence comes from Treponema sp., assembly GCA_024691265.1. Lineage (GTDB taxonomy): Bacteria > Spirochaetota > Spirochaetia > Treponematales > Treponemataceae > Treponema_D. The sequence continues at coordinate 6,730 of JAILNT010000091.1, forward strand.
CCATATCATAGTCCTGCTTTTCTTCAGTTATTTCTACCTCTAAAGTTTCTCCTGGAATTGCATAAGGAACAAAAACTGTTTTTCCGTTAATTTTTCCTATACAATTTCCGCCA
>JAILNT010000089.1 GCA_024691265.1 Treponema sp.
GTTCTTCAAATTCCTCTCCAAGCGGAATTACAATAGCGAATGCAATCGGATTTAAAACGGAATCCTTAGATATAAAAAATGCAATTGCTTTTACAGCAGAAAAAGAAAATACATCTGGTTATTACAGAATATTAGGAATGGACTCCGCCACTCCGAGCACAATATATCTAAAAAGTTCTGCAGCAATAGATTTACCAGATGATTTAGAACCTTGCATAAATGATAGACCTACAGCATTAACAACAAGTTCCTTATCATTACCTGCAAGTTTAGACACAAAATTAAATGGCTCTGAGGAAGCTGAAAGCGGCATAACAGATTCAGACATATCCGGTTATGCAGCAGTAATAAAATGGGATTTTTCAGCCATAGACGAAGATGCCTCTTCTACTTCTCCATATTGGGCAGCAAAAACCTTATATATAGGAAATGAAAGCTCTACAATGGCATCTGCAAATAGTTTCAGTATAGCATTAAAAGCAAGCGATACAAGTTCAACAGATTATGAAGTATATTTGCAATTAGGAGTAAATACATCTGATTCATTTGATGCAGAAGAAACAAGTTCTGTTCCAACCTGGCTAATAAGTACAAGTTCATCAACTTTACCGGAAGATGTAACAAGAGCTTTTAATCCTTCTATTTCAGGCTGGCAAACTGTAACCGTAAGATTAACAAACGAAGATTTATCGCATTTAGGTGTATATAGTGGAATACGCATTATAATTGCAAAAACGGATAAAAGTTCATCTTCTTCAGGTAAAATATACGCAGGTCCTGTAGAAATAGCCTGTCCAGCTTTCAATATAGAAACAAGTTCAGATTTACAAGCTTACACAAGGGAAGATAGCACATCTTCAATTTCAAGTGAGTGGAGCTGTTCTGTTCCAACATTATCGAATGATGTTATAAATAGATTTAATAGCAGTACAAATACAGTAGAGGGCTTGAAATGGAAAAGTGATAATTCTTTAAGTTCAAGCACAATAATACTTCAAAGATATATAGCTGAAATAGATTTTTCATCTTATAAGTATCTGAATTTTTATTATTATCTTCCACAGGCTTTTGAAACAGATGAAGAATCTCTAAAAATAGTATTTGATAGAAATGAAAATGGAAGTAAAACAGAAACTGCAATAGAATTTTCTATATCAAGTACAGCACTAGAAAATTATGGCTATGAAAGCTGGCATAAAATAAGCCTGGATTTAGAAAATAAAAAATTATATATCGATGAAAAGTTAATATCGAGCAGTGACTATAAAATAGATACAGTAGATTCAGATATTATTCCAGTACGTTTAACAGTAACAATAAATGCAAGTGGAGTTGAAGAAGGATATTTTTTCTTAGATGAATATTATTTTTCTGAAAGTGACTTTCAATATTCCTTACAAGATATATTAACAGCTTCTTACAAAAAAGAAGGTGTAATATTACAGATAAAAGATACAAATGTATTAGAAGATTTCAAAATAGAAACAACTGCAACAAGCTCTTTTTCTGGAAATGCAGCTTCTGAATTAACAATATTAGGTCTAAAGACAACTACAAACATATCTCATCAGACTGATAGCGAATATCCAATTTCTGCTAATGGATATAGTATAAAAAGTCAAACTCCAATCCTAAAAACAATTTATATAAATGATACATTTCAAAATGACAACATAGCAAAAACAGCAAACAAAGAAGATTCCATAAAATTAGATTTTGAAAAAGCAGGTTTACCTTTTTCAATAGATGCAAAAACTTCTGTAACAACAACAGAATATACTTCAACGCAAGATTCTTCGGCGAATATGAATTACAGCAATAAAGCTGTTTCTATTGATATAACAAGCTCTATATATCAAAAAATATATTCAACAGAAGAAAGTAATTGCTATAAAGACCTTTCTTTAATGGAAATAAATAAAGGCAGAGATGATGCAAGAAAAAGAAAAGTTGAAAGTCAGGCTAAATTATCAATAGCATTACCTGTTTCATACAAATATCTTTCAGCTGTTAAACCAAGCCTTTCAACTCAAATATCAAGCATTTATAAATCTACATCATCTACAACAAACACAGACAACATTATAATGGCATATACACTACCCTTCTCTATTGCATCAAACAGATTTTCACTAAATTATAAAAGAGAATGTGGAGGTGTTAATCAAAACACACAAGGGGGTGATTACCAAAGAGATTATAGCAGCATATTTTCTTCAAACTATTCATATTTTTTATCATCGCCATTTATAACTGATTTATATGATTCATCACTTGGAG
>JAILNT010000128.1 GCA_024691265.1 Treponema sp.
TAAATAATCTTTTTCAAGATGGAAAAATAAAAAAGCTTTCTTTTTTATGGAAAAACAGATTAACCATATCGAAATAACTATTATTCAGCAGCTTCTTCAGAATTTTCTTCGCTTTGAGGCTCTGCAGTTTCTTCAGGAGCGGCTTTTTTTACAGGAGCTTTTTTCACAACAACAGAATGAACGTTACGCTTTTTATAAGAAGCTACATAACACACAATATTAAGGTATAAAACAACTCCTACTGTTATTACTATTACATGCCAGTCCGTTATTATTTGCTTTACAATATCAACCATATAAACTCCAGTATGTCATATTATCGGCAGAAAGTATAGCTTGTTATAAGATATGATAAAGTATAAACTTTCTTATCCGTTACATTAAGAGTGTAACACAGAATAAAAGAACTTTGTTTTCGTTTTTGTTCAGACAATCAATTTGATTACAGGAATACAACTTATGAAATATGTTTACGTTTTAGTATCAGGAGAAAAAGATTACTACTATGAACAGGCTCTAATGTCAGCCTATTCCATGAGGCTTCATAATAAAAATGCTCATGTGATTGTTCTTGTAGATAACAAAACAAATGCTTCATTTACAGGAAAAAGGGAAGCTTTAAAAGATTATGTAGATGAAATTATAAGCGTTGATTTTGATGAAAGTGTTCCAAATGTAGACCGTTCAAGGCTTATAAAAACATCAATACCAGAATATGTAGCAGGAGACTTTTTATATATTGATTGCGACACAATAATAACAAGTGACCTTTCTGAAATTGAAGATACAAATAAATATCCTTTTGCAACAGCAGGCATTCTTGACGGACACACGAGTATAGAAGAACATATTCATAAAGATTATTTTCTTGCAAGAGATAAAAAGCTTGGCTTTACAGCCTGCAAAAATCAAGGCTATAGCATAAACGGCGGCTTAGTTCTTTGTAGAGATTCAGAAGAAGGAAAAGAGCTTTTCAAAAAATGGAATGAACTTTGGAAATACTCTGCTTATGAAAAAAATGATAAGCATGACCAGTCTGCATTAAACGAAGCAAACTGGAGAACAGGAAATAAAATGCAGCTGCTCCCAGGTGAATGGAATTGTCAGCCAGGTCATGGAGGACTTGCATATCTTGAAAATGCAAAAATCATACACTACTTTTCTTCAGAAATGAGTGGAAGAAAATATATTCCTTACTATAAGCTTGCACAAAAAGATATACAGCAAAGAATAAAAGACGAAGGAAAAATTCCAGAAGACATAAAAGACATGATTAAAAAGCCAAAGTTCTTATTTAATCCCGTTCACATAGTAAACGACAGCAGAATAGTAAGTATCATGCAATCGCCTATAATATTTACAATGTCTGATATAAAGGCAAAGTTTCCAAAGCTTTTTTCATTAATGGAAAAGCAGGCAAGTTTTATAAGAAATCTTGGAAAAAGATTCTTAAAATAGAGGAAATATTATTTTTATGAAAAACAGAATAATAGCGATAAACGGCGAAGCCTGGTGCAGAAATCTTACGGGAATAGAAAGATTTACTATAGAAGTAGTTACATACTTAGATAAAATGGTAAAAAAAGGCTCAATGGAGTTAGTATTACCAGCTAATGCAAAAAATCTACCGGAACTTCAAAACATAAAAATCGTAAAGCTTGATAAAGAAGCTCATTTCTTCCCTCGCTGGACTGTAATCGACTTTCAGAAATATGCATTGAAGAAAAAGGCAATTACGTTTAATTTTGCAAATACCTGTCCCCTATTTTCTCCTAACATTACAGTTTTACACGATATATACTGCCAGCTTTATAAAAATGATTTTAAATCAAGAAAAGACAAGCTTATAAGGCTTTATAGCACTTTTATGTACAGATGGGTTGCAAAGCATGCTATAAAAGTATTCACGGTATCAGAATATACAAAGAAAACAATTGTTGATGCTTATCATGTAAAGCCTGATAAAATAGATGTTGTATACGATGGAGTAAGCCAGTACAACGAAATAAAGGCAGACAATTCTATATTTGAAAGATTCCCTGAATTAAAAGAAAAAGCTTTTTATTTCACACTAGGCAGCCTTTCAAACAGAAAAAACTTAAAATGGATAGCAAAGCACGCAGAAAAATATCAAAATGAGACTTTTGTAATATCTGGTAAATCCCTTATAGGTTCTCTTGTGCCAGAGGAACTAAAAAAACTTGCAACTCTCCCAAATGTTATAATGGCAGGTTATTTACAAGATGCAGAAGTAAAAGCCTTATTTACTAAAGCAAAAGCCTTTATATTCCCATCATATTTTGAAGGTTTTGGTATTCCACCATTAGAGGCCCTTTCATGCGGCTGCCCTGTCATAATATCTAATAGTTCATGTTTACCAGAAATATATGGAAACTGTGCCCATTATATAGACCCTGATAAAAGCGATATAAACTTAGATGAACTGCTAAAAGAACCGGTAGAAAATGCAGATAAACTATTTGAAAAATATAGCTTTGAAAAATCTGCTGAACGTATATATGAATCTTTGAAAAAAATAGATGTTATAGATATTTAATTTTATTTATAAGCTTTTTTTTCAATAGTATTAAAATTAAAAAAGTATAATTAAAACGCTTGAACGACTATGTTTCTTTTATTAGAATTAGCAGCATGACTGGTATTGTTGATTATAATGCAGGAAACATACGTTCTGTGGAAAGAGCCTTAGAATATCTCAATGCTCCTTATATCTTATCTAAAAAGCCTTCTGATTTAGAAAACTGTTCAAGGCTGATATTCCCAGGAGTGGGAGAAGCAGCCTATGCAATGCAGCAGCTAAAGCTTACAGGCTTTGATATTTTTCTAAAAGACTGGGTAAAAGAAGGAAAAGCTCTTTTAGGTATTTGTCTTGGTAGTCAGATAATCTTTGAACATTCAGAAGAAGGAGATGTTGATTGTCTTGGACTTTTAAAAGGAACTATCCGCCATTTTAGAAATGTTTGGGACGAAGAAGCTGATGAAGCCGTAAAAGCCGCAGCACCAATGCAGCCTATAGGATTAAAGATTCCAGAAATGGGCTGGAATGATTTAAGCTATGATAATGGCAGTAGCTATTTACTTAACGGTATCCCAGAACACAGTGATTTCTATTTTGTCCATTCTTATATAATCCAGCCAGAAGATGAAAAGATAATAAAAGCTCATGTAAATTACGGTTGTAAAGTACCGGCATGTGTTGAAAAAGATAATATAACAGCCTTTCAATTTCACCCTGAAAAGTCCGGAAAAAGCGGGCTTCAGATTCTTAAAAACTATGTAAAAGCTGATATTACAGGGGGTGAAAAATGCTAAAAAAAAGAATTATAGTATGTCTTGATGTAAAAGACGGCAGAACGACAAAAGGCGTAAAGTTCAAAAACAACATAGACATTGGCGACCCTGTAGATATGGCAGCAGAATATTATAAACAGGGAGTAGATGAACTTGTTTTTTATGATATTATGGCTTCAGCCAGAGGAAGAGGACCTATTCTTGACCTTATATCAAAGGTTGCAAGTAAAGTGTTTATTCCTTTTTGTGTAGGAGGAGGAATATCAAGCCTTGACGATATCCGCTCCACAATTCTTGCCGGTGCCGAAAAGATAAGCTTGAATTCTCAGGCTGTAAAAAATCCAAATCTTATAAAAGAAGGTGCAAGAGTATTTGGGAACCAATGTATAGTACTCGGTATGGACGCTGCGAAAGATGAAAGCTGTCCATCAGGCTATAGGGTGTACATAAATGGCGGCAGAGTAAAAACCGAGCTTGATGCAAGAGAATGGGCAATAGAAGCCGTAAAGCTTGGAGCCGGGGAGATAGTTTTGAACAGTATAGACGCAGACGGCATGAAAAACGGTTATGAACTTAATCTTACCCGTATGATTGCAGAAGCAGTAGACGTACCTGTAATAGCTTCGGGAGGAGGCGGAAAACCTGAACATCTAGCAAATATTCTTACAGAAGGCAAAGCCGACGCAGCATTAATTGCATCTATGGTACATTCTGGAGAATATACGGTAGCTTCAATAAAAGAAGAGCTAAAAAATATGAATGTTCCTGTTCGTCTCTAAAAAACTTTTATTCCACGCTAAACATTCATAGCTTCAAAAGAATATCAATTCCCCTTAGAGGGGAGTTGATAAGGCGTTGAATCTAATAAAAAACTAGTCTGGTATGTAACGGGCTCTGCTTGTTTCCGTTTCAAATACATCTACTGCTGAAAGTTTTATTTTTCCTGCTTTTAATTCCGGTATTTTTTCAAGTATTGAATCCGCTATATATTTTGCAATGCGTTCTGCACTAGGATTTTGACAGAATATGTCCATATCATTTAGATTTGTATGATCCATTGTTTTGCAAACTTCTCTAAGAGCTTTCTTTAATACTGTAAAATCAAGAAGCATTCCGCCTTTATTTAACTCATTTCCAGTTACATGGGCATAGACTTTATAATTATGACCATGTAGATTTTCACATTTGCCATTATAATCTTTTAAAAAATGAGCTGCCGCAAAATCAGCTGTAACACGAATTTCGTACATAGCACAACAATATAACATAAGTGTTATAAATCTACTAGCAGCCAGCAAGATAAATAACATTATAAACAAGGCTGAGTTATTGTTGTTTTGCTTGATACCCTATTCAGTAGGGTGTATGTTATAACTAAGAAAAGAGAATTTATCATTACAAAAGAATTTGACCGTACTTGGAAAGAACTCGGCTTGAATGATGATGATTTGGGTGAATTGGAAATATATCTTTGCAAAAATCCTGATTGCGGGGATACATTGGAAGGAACCGGCGGAGTTAAGAAATTTCGCTGGGCATTAGAAGGTCGTGGCAAAAGTGGTGGTGCAAGAATTATATATTTGGATATAATTTTTGCTGAGCATATTTATCTTCTTACAACATTTCCAAAGAATGAAAAAGCAAATTTGAGTAAGGCTGAACGGAATCAAATGAAAACTATAGTAACAGCAATAAAAAATGCTGAGAAGGAGGCACAAAATGGCAAAAAATAAAGCGTTTGAAAGTATCATGACTGGTCTCTCTGAAAGTCTTGCATATGCAAATGGCGATAATTCTAAAGCAAGAAAAATGAACGTTACAGTTGCAGAACTTCCTCAGTATCGCGACAAAGAAATTAAGCAGATTCGAGAAGATTTGAATCTTACTCAGAAGAATTTTGCCTTCGTTCTTGGAGTTTCTCCTAAAACCGTTGAGGCTTGGGAATCTGGTAGAAATGTTCCACAGGGAATTGCCCAAAGATTCTTACATGTTCTTCGTATTGGTGGTAAAAAACTTCTTCAAGATTATAATGTTGTTACTGTAACGATGTAACGATATTTAACAATACAGCTTTAAAGCTGAGCTGCAGCCAAATCAAAGACTTTAGAAATATTAATCAACAGTATAAGAGAGAAGAAAGAGTAAATCCTTGAAACATATATGCTTTAGATGTAAAAT
>JAILNT010000170.1 GCA_024691265.1 Treponema sp.
TATTGTCTCGTTCTTATAACAGATGATGATTGCCAATACATATCTTGCAAAAAGGCTTATAGGAGTGTCTTTACATTCTGATATCTTTCCCCTGACAAAATATGTATAGATTGAAAACCAAAAGACAAGTGTGGCAACAAGCATTCCTGTATAGATAGAAAAGTCCTGTATAAAATCCGCCAGTGTAACCTTTCCAAACTCAGTATTTTCCTCAAATGTTGTGAGGCTTGGTCCAAAAGGCTCAAGAATCGCATCAAAAAACCAATCCAGCATACTTCCAATAGCTTCACCTATGGACTGATTAATAGACGTAAATATCTCATCAGTAATGTTGTCTGTAACTTCTCCCGCAAGCCAGGAAAATGGACCGCAGCTTAAATTTACTGATAATAAAGAGACAAACGTCATAGCTATTAGAAATGCATAGAAAATCTTTTTCCTTTTTGGCATTGAATATAAGTAATTTTCAAGCATAAAAATCATTGCTCCTTTAGTATTGTGTACCCAAATAATATTTTCCCATTTATGAAAAAACTCTCCCCTTCTCCGGGGAGAGTTCAAAGTTCTTTATCTTATCAACTTCCACTACCGAACAATCCTTCAATTGTCTCGACAAGATTTCCTTTACTTACAAGGACAAGAAGTGCAAATGCAAGACAACATCCGATAAGAATATGCTTTTCTGTCTCGAACTTCTTCTGATCTCTGGTAAAGAACATCGCAACACCGCAGATAACAACTGCAAGTGGGAACAATACTTTTGCAAGATCATATAGCTGATCTTGTAAATTTTCTGCAACTGTCTCTGCATCATCAAAAGCATCTGACATTACCAGATAATTTGCTCTTGCTGCTACCAAAGCTCCGAATGCAGAGGCCTTCATGGCGCTTTTAGCAGCAAAATCTTTGATTCTTGATGTCATTAGTTACTCCTCCTTTTTCATTTTTTTGATGTAGCGGACAAAAAAAGGGCGGGTATCTTGTAAAAATACAAAATACACGCCCAAATTAAACTGACTACTTACTACAACAATAATAATATAATACCAAAATATATATTTGTAAACAAAAAAATATAATTTATACGCCAAAGGCAGCAAGGGCGGCATTCATATCATCCATATCTTCTTTACTGATGAAATTATCACTTTCATCAATGGACACTATATTCTGTTTTGTCTTTTTTATCTCTTTCTTTTCTTCTTTCACCGGCATACTCATCATCTGATTTTGCATAGGCATCATCATCTGAGGCATCATGCCATACATAGGCATGAACTGCGGGGTTATTCCATTGTTTACCTGAAGTTCATATAGCTTTAAAAAATCCTTAAAGCTGTTCTTATCAAGCATTTCAAGATTTATACCGTTCTTTTGAATAAAATCATGAGCCATTAGTCCCAAAAACTTCGCCTGCTTATGGCCACAAAGAGATAAGAGCTCTAGGCACTCTTTTTGGTATCTATCGTTTTCATCTAAGTAGATGCTCTTTTGAACGTAATCTTCTGCACTTTTATATTTTTTCTTTTTCTCAAATGGCATTATATTAACCTCTCAATCAAGCCCCAAGGCACATAGCATATGCCTTTGCATTAGCATTTACATCACCTAGTATCTCAGGATCTTTGAGCTTTTTATTCTCACAGATCTCATCTTTTAAAAGCAGGCAGCCGCCGCCATAAAATACAACCGGGTAAAGTGATAACTTGACTCCCTGCTGGATACAGCCGTTTATGATATTGTCAAAATGCTGTTTAGCACCTTCTTTGATAAGCTCGATGTACTCATCCGGAAGAATGGTGTCCTCTCCTCTTAGTACGTCTTCTACAAGACTTTCATCAAGCATCTCTCCGTACTGTCTTTGTACATCAGCACAGATCTGTCTGTACATGACCCTTGTTCCAAGCTGAAGTGATACGCAGTTGTTTACATCAGGCTGGCCTTCAAGTACCGGGATAACATCAGTTGTACCTCCGCCGATTCCAACAATGTAATATCTCTTCTTCTTTGCAGTCTGGCAGTTCTGATTCTTATAAACTGCTACAAAGTCCTGCGGGAAAAGTCTTATTGTATCTACTTCAAAAGAAAAGTCATAGTTCTTGTAAGAAAATGAAACTTTTCCGCTAAACTGCTCTTTGTAATATTCCAATGTCTTAGCAGAATAAGCATTAAAATGCCCTGGGGGAAGCCCGACACCCAGCTTTATGTGATCAAACTTATCAATCTCCTCCTGAAGTTTTCCTGACTTGGAACTTTCTTTTGCCATGTAGAGAAGCTCCTCTGCTATACCAAAGAGTGTAAGCACAAGACACTGATCATCCTGTGTCTTATCAACTACGTAAGGTTTTCTCTCAGAGATCTCTGGTACGTAGTATGCTCCTTTGTAGCATAATATTTTTGTTGCGATTTCAGGTTTGCTTGCATACTTCCTATAACCACTAGGAATTGTGCGGTGCGATGTCTTCGTGTCATAATTTCCTACGTCCACACCAATGTTTACTGTTTTCATGGGTCTTATGCTCCTTTCAAAAATTATAACTTTATGTTAGCATATAACTAAAAGTAATACAATAACTTTCTATTAAAATTTTTGATTTTCCATTAAACACCAGTATTTTACTGTGTTTAGCCTATTTTTTAGTTATCAGAGTTGTTCACTGTGAACATCATTTAACTCTTTTCCATTAAAAAAATCAGCTTTATCGTAAAATGGCACTTCTTTAAAATAAAAAACCCGGCAAGTATTTCTACCTGCCGGCCTAAATAAATATCCCTTAATTATCTAAAAGCTTTTTTTCAAGGTCATCAAAATCATATTCATTTTGAGTAAAATTATTAAAACTGTTCTGACTATATCCACCAGATGGAACATCATAGCCATCCTTTATTGCCTTTATCATAAAGCCTGTCGGATTATCAACTCCGCCTTTTACATTCTTTAAAACGTTATATGCCTTTTCGACTTTGCTTAAGTTGTAGTCAGAAGCTTCTGCGATGGCCCTTAGATCTTTTATCTTAACCTTGAAATCTATAAGATCATTTATCTGATCAATGATGTCTTCCTTCTGATCATCTGTAATAACTACATCTTCGACTATCGGAACATACTTTGTTTTCTTCTTGCTGGTAATAAAGAATCTGACTCCAACAACCTTTCCGCCTCTGCCTGCTCTTACCGGTTCAAAATCAAATTGTATGCAGGTCTTCTTAGCCAGTTCTTTTTGTGCTGTTTCAAGGGCATTTTTTCTGAAAGAAGAAAAATCACTATACTTAGATGCTTTTTTTATAGCTTCTTTATCAGCGCTCGGATCCTTCTTTTTAGCCTTCGCAGCATCATCTGCAATCTTTCCTATCAGATCATAATCGATGTTAGACTTTTTCAGAGCATTTATTATATCTCTGTTCTCATTAGGATCTATTATTCCCAGACGAAGCTTAAGATCAACGATGTTTATTGTAAGCACATAAGGTTTTGAATCATCAAGATTCTCTCCTCTTTTGTGGCACAAGAAACTCTGTTTATCATATTCGGACTTAAGAATCTCATATAGTCTGTAGCTATATATACTCTTTAGTGGAATCGTCTCCTCGTAAAAAAGTACCCCAGATACTCTATGGTTTCAGCACAAATGCTCTTAATTCCTGTGTTGATGCGCTTTTTGCTTATAAACTATAAGACTCATATTTGTGACACTTTTTTTAGGTCATATATTCATTATCATTACTTTCATGCACTAATATTTTCGACACCGTTTTTTTTAAAAATAGCTCTGTAGATCCAGTATTCATGCGCCTTTTAGGTGATGTAAATAGGACTCATATTTGTGACACCGATACGCATTTTGGTGTCTTTTGTTTTCTTCTGACACTTTCACTCATATTTAAAACACCAGATTATGATAAGCATATTTGCACTCATATTTTGAGCACCGTTTCTTTATGTTTTTATCTTTCTATCCCTAATTTTAGCTATTTGTTCAGTTACTGAACAAATCAGAAACTCCTATTTCGGTGTCTTTTCTTTTCTTCTGACACTTTTACTCATATTGACGACACCGTTCTGTTCTAAGAAAATGTGACTCATATTTGTGACACCGAATTTTTTTTAAAAACTATCTAACTCCGATAAATACTGACTATTTTAAGATTATAAAAACATTTTTCGGTGTCATTTTCGCTTAACCGACACCGAAAACTCATATTTTTGCCACTGATTTTCAAGATACAGATATTTACTGTAAAGGAAAAATATTATATTTGAAATGAAATAATAAACTAATCGTTTTTTTATAAAAATCATTAATCATGTCAAAATTAGCACTCATATTTGCGACACTTTTACTCATATTTAAAGCACTGGC
>JAILNT010000187.1 GCA_024691265.1 Treponema sp.
AATCCAATAACATATGGATATACCCCTTGATAATTGAGCATTTCGTCAACAATATATCTCTGAGCAGCAAAATAACTTGAAATATAAAGTTCTTTAGGCTTGCCCAACATAACTTCTGTCATAACCTTGTTTACATGACTACCCCAGTTCCTAAACTTAGAATGTTTTTTTTCAGAATACGAAGCATATACAACATCATAATCCTCGTCAATTATTTTAGATATAAGTTTATCAACTTCATTCGCAGGGGTCTGTCCATCGTCATCTAAGCAAATCACTATGTCGCCTGTGACAAAATGAAAACCAGCCATCAAAGCAGCATGCTGACCAAAATTTTTAGCATGATTTATTCCTATAATATTAGTGTTTTTTGCACATAAGTCACGTATTGTTCCCCATGTATTGTCAGGGCTGCAATCATTTACGAGAATAATCTCGTAATCGCTATGATTCATTTCTGACATTTTTTCTTTAATTTCTGCTACAACATTTTCAAGTGTTTTTTCCGATCTATAACAAGGAATCACAAATGAATATTTCATTTTTACATACTCCGTTTTGTTCTTTATTTGCTTTCGTAGAACTTCTTAACTGTAGATATTACCTTATTACGGTCTTCTTCAGTAAGACCATAATATAGTGGTAATCTAACCAAGCGCTCACTTTCCTTTGTGGTATAAACATCTTCACCATCAAATCTTCCGTACTTCTTACCTGCTGGAGCAGAATGAAGTGGAATGTAATGGAATACCATAAGGATATCGTTTTCCTTGGCAAACTTAATAAGTTCTGTACGCTCTTCCAAATCCTTACACTTGATATAGAACATATGAGCATTGTGCTCACAATTCTCTGGAATAACTGGAAGGTCTATTTTACCCGCATCTGCAAGTTCTGTGAATGCTTTATAATATTCATTCCAAGAATTCATTCTATCGTCAAATATCTTGTCAGCCTGCTCGAGCTGTGCATAAAGATATGCTGCATTAAGCTCTGAAGGAAGGTATGAAGAACCAGCCTCTACCCATGTGTATTTATCAATCTGTCCTCTAAAGAACTTTGCACGGTTTGTACCCTTTTCACGAATGATTTCTGCAAGCTCAGCATTGTCTTCGTTCTTAATAAGAAGAGCTCCACCTTCACCCATTGAATAGTTCTTTGTCTCATGGAAAGAGAATGCACCAAAGTCTCCTATTGTACCAAGTGCTTTACCCTTGTAAGTACTCATGATACCCTGAGCAGCATCTTCAACAACCAAAAGATTATGTCTCTTAGCAATATCCATGATTGTATCCATTTCACATGAAACACCAGCATAATGAACAGGCACGATAGCCTTAGTCTTATCTGTAATAGCAGCCTCAATCTTAGTCTCGTCAATGTTCATAGTGTCAGGTCTGATATCAACAAACACTACCTTTGCTCCTCTAAGAACAAATGCATCTGCTGTAGAAACAAAAGTGAAGGAAGGCATAATAACCTCATCACCAGGCTGTATATCACATAAAAGTGCTGCCATTTCTGTGGCATGTGTACAAGATGTTGTAAGAAGGACCTTAGCAGATCCAGTCTTCTTCTCAAGCCACTCGTTGCACTTCTTAGTGTATTCACCATCGCCACAAATCTTATGCTTTGAAATAGCATCCTTTATATAGTTTTCCTCTGTTCCAATCATTGGAGGTACGTTAAAAAGAATCATATCAATTCCTCCTTTTATCCTAAAAAAGTTAATTATTTATTTTTAATAACATAGTGTATAATATACCCCTTTTTCCCGAAAAAGCAAGGTTTACAATTATTCTACAGTTTTATTATTTTGACTCATTTTTACAATAACCTTGCCATCGATAACAGCGATTCCGCCTTCATTAGGGTATACTGGCATATTCTTTACTTCTGCTATGCTTGCATATTCATTATCATCATCAAAAATAATGTGTTCATTTCCGATTCCTAGATGATCACGCATGAACTGCACATTTACACCTCCGTTAATCATCTCTTCCAATGAATTATAATATTTCTCGAGCTGGATGCCGTCCATCTCTTCCTTCTTAGCAACTTCATTAATGGTCTGATCTTCAACATTGTTAAAACCAACAAACACGATGTCCATATCATCCGAGAAGCCCTCAGTAGCTTTTATGTTAGCTATTAATGCTGTCATATAGACTACTGCCTGCTCCTGATAGATAGCTGCCTTATTGTAGGCCGCATTATCAAGATATACATATCCTACTGTCATTACAGTTGTGCAAAGAATCATAATAGCTGCTATAACCTGTGAAACTTTTTCAGCAAGCTTCTGCTCAAAACCATCAAATCTTTCGAGAAGAATAAGCGGAATGATATACACAAAAACCTCTGCATAAATCATGAGTGTACTGACTGCAAAGGCATCGCTGGTGGAAAGAAGATATACCACCACCATTGCTACTGGAAGAAGCAAAGCGCCAACAATAGATGCAAGCTTAACCTCAAGTTTTGACTTTGACTTTACAAGAAGCATTAC
>JAILNT010000105.1 GCA_024691265.1 Treponema sp.
TATGTAGCAAGTACGCCACAAATTAGAATCGGCAGCATTAAAAGTCCACCGCTTTTTAGTAATGAAAACATTTAAATCCTTCCATGAATAATAATAGACTAATAACCACTAATATATTTTATTAATAGCTATCAGTCTATAATAGTTAACAAATGCGATTAGTTAAAGTAACTAAAATATTTTATAAACAGTTATTTATCGTCGTCTAAATCACCAGACTCCTGACTATAATAAAATTTATCAGAAGAGCGTAATCTAGTAAGATTTACAAAACAGTCTTTATAAGTTTCTATAAAATCCTCTAATGAAATTTCTTTACCATTAAAAAACACTGTGCAATAAAACTTTCCATTATCATCAAAATAAGGAAATATTGCAGCACAATTATTAAATA
Source organism: Treponema sp. (assembly GCA_024691265.1). Classification (GTDB taxonomy): domain Bacteria; phylum Spirochaetota; class Spirochaetia; order Treponematales; family Treponemataceae; genus Treponema_D. Next base: position 395 of record JAILNT010000105.1, read on the forward strand.
CCCCAAATTCAGGCATCGTATCATCATAAGTAGGAGCAATTTCCCTTATTGCTGCAAGATAATAATTATCACTTTCAGTAACAGCAAGCACATATAATAAAGACTTAAGCATAGACATCTTATAGCCACAGTCTTTTACATAAGCTATCTGAGAAACCTCTCCTTTTAAATTATAAGAAGAACTAAAAGGATTTATATCAACATCAACGCCAGAATCCTGATATTTATAATCAACACCCCTTTGAATAGAAAGTAAAGCCGTAGCAAGATTTCTTGTCCAATCAAGTGCAAACATGATTTCATAAGATGATTCAATAACACCTATGTGACTTGTCATAGAATGGTTAGTTGTATTTACGCACAAAGGTTTTAAATATGAACCTCCACCTGAAATACTTGCAAGCTCTCCATCTACAATCCACTTTACAAAACCTGCTGAAGAAAGCTGCAATTTATCTTTATCTTCACCGTCTTTTAATTTTCTTTTTTCGCCACTTGTAATAGTTATAGCTTCTCCATGCTCATCATATCCGGCATCTTCTGCATATTCAATTCTGTCAAGCCGCTCTTTAATACCAGAAATCATAGCAAGGTTACCCTTATACATACCTTTTTCTGTATCAGTTAAATACCAGGGTAAAGTTTTTTTAGTTAATTTTCTTATATCAGCAAAAGAAGTAGTATAAAGTTTTTCAAATGGCATTCCTACAGGAACATTTTTTGCTGCATTCATACCACAAATAACAAAATCTACAACCGTCTTTTTTTTATTTGTAGAAAACTCTAAGAATACATCACTATTTACAGAAAAGTAGTAACGTATTCTTAAAGCCTTTCCATTTTCAGTAGAACGAAACAAAATCCAACTACCCGGAGAATTTGCAAGATATTCCTTGTTTTCAACTCTAGACTCTTTATTTCCATCTTTATAGATATCAATAGCAACTGTAGTTTCAGGAGCTACAATTATAGCTAATTCTTCAGGAATCTCTTCTACTCTTACCTGAAAAACAGTTCCTATAGAGTTTTCAAAAGTTGCACTTTCATTCTGTCTAACAGCATCTAAAGGAGCTGTAAACCATGTTTCCCTTAAAGATTTCCTTATTTCAGACGAATCAGGAATACCATTAGGGTCATATGCTGCAAAGACAAAAAAACTTAAGCAGAAAACAGAAATAGCTAACAAAACTCTCCGAATATCATTCATAACTAATTTTTTCCTCCAGATGAATAAACATCTGATGTCATTGCTGGAATAACAGAAGGGTCTGCAGGATCTGTATCTACAAATGCATCTCCACCTTCTGCAAGCTGAATTTCAGCCTCCACCTCACCATTTGGAGTCCAGATTTTACCATCAGGTAATTCATCAGGATGAGAACCAACTGGAGCATTAGAAAGCAAAAGCTTTAAGCGGTTAAGCTGATTAACTTCAGAAGAACCCGGGTCATAGTCTATAGCACTAATATTAGTTCCAGGATAACGGCGGCGTAATTCCTTTATCATACCTTTACCTGTAACATGGTTAGGCAAACATGCAAATGGCTGTACACAAGCAATACTTGGAACACCAGATTTTATAAGCTCAACCATTTCTGCAGTAAGGAACCAACCTTCTCCTGTAATATTTCCAAGCTGAACTATGTCATCAACACCTTCCATCAATTCATATATTGATGAAGGAGGGTCGAATCTGCGAGACTTCTTCAATATCTTCTTTAGATATTTTCGGTATAAATCTAATGCCCACACCAGAATTTTTGCATTACGTTCTGTTTTTTCAGGGAATGCTAATTGTTCATGACGGAAAATACCAGTACTGAAAGAATAGAATAAGAAATCTGTAAGGTCTGGCATTACACATTCAGCACCTTCTTTTTCTATTGTATCTACAATCTGATTATTTGCTGTAGGGTGGAATTTTACAAGGATTTCTCCAACAACACCAACTCTAGGCTTTTTAACAGGAAGTAAAGGAAGATTATCAAAATCCTTAACAATATTCTTCAACAATCTGTGATAGCCAAGTATAGAAAGTGATTTAATCTGCTTTATTGCAATATTATTCCACTTTTCATACATTGCGTTAGCACTGCCTGGAACAGCTTCATAAGGACGTGTTCTATACAAACATCTCATCAATAAGTCGCCAATAATAATTGACATAAGACTTCTGTGAAGCAATGGGAATGTAATCTTAAAGCCAGGATTATTTTCAAACCCCTGAGCACTTAAAGAAATTACAGGAATATGTCCCCAGCCTGCATCATTTAATGCACGGCGGATAAATCCTATATAGTTAGTAGCACGGCAACCACCACCGGTCTGAGTAATTAAAAGACTTACATGGTCAAGGTCATATTTTCCACTTTCAAGAGCTGCAATCATCTGTCCTGTAACAAGGATAGAAGGATAACAGGCATCATTATTAACATACTTCAAACCTGTTTCTACAGCTTTTGGGTCAACAGCATCAAGAATAACAAAATTATAGCCACTGTAGCGGAAAGCCTGCTGCAAAATGCGGAAATGAATAGGACTCATCTGAGGACCTATAATCGTATGTGTATAACGCATTTCCTTTGTAAATACATTTCTCTTATATGCAGAAGAATAAGTTACAGTTGTTTTATGATGTCTTTCTCTTTCTTTTACCGCAGCAATCAAACTTCTTATACGGATACGAACAGCTCCAAGATTAGAACCTTCATCAATCTTTATAAGAGTGTACATGCGGCTTTTAGCCTTCATTATTTCATCAACCTGGTCAGAAGTAACAGCATCAAGACCACAGCCGAAACTTGTAAGCTGTACAAGCTCAAGATTAGGCATTTCGCTTACAAAATTTGCAGCTCTATAAAGACGGTTGTGATATGTCCACTGGTCAACGACACGTAAAGGTCTTTCAACCTTACCAAGGTTTGCAACAGAATCTTCTGTAAGAACTGCAAGTCCAAGACCATGAATCATTTCTGGAATACCATGATTAATTTCAGGGTCAAGATGATAAGGACGACCTGCAAGAACAATACCATTAGAACCACTTCTGATTATCTGTTCTATAGCATCTTCGCCTACCTGCTGAACTTCTTTTCTGAAATTCTCTTCTTCTTTCCATGCAACTTCAACAGCCTTATTAATCTTTTCTTTTGTTAAAGAAGCAAAGTGAGGATTCAATTCTTCATAAAGACGTTCTGCAAGACGCTTTTTGTCATAAATAGGAAGGAATGGGTTCATAAACAGAATATCCTTATTCTGTCTTAACTCATCGATATTATTACGTAAAACTTCTGGATAGCTTGTAACAATAGGACAGTTATAATGGTTTCCAGCACCAGCATCTTCCTGCTGTTCATAAGGAGCACAAGGATAGAATATAAACTTAATTCCCTGCTTTAACAAAGACTCAACATGTCCATGGGTGATTTTTCCTGGATAACATACTGATTCTGATGGAATTGATTCAAGTCCCTTCTCATAAACTGAGTGATTTGAGCGAGGAGAAAGTCTTACTCTGAATCCCAATTCATTAAAGAAGGTAAACCACATTGGATAATTCTCGTACATATTTAATACACGAGGAATACCAACGTCTCCCATAGGAGCATCTTCCGGACGGCGAGGAACATAATGCTGGAACAATCTCTTATACTTCCAGTCAAAGAGATTAGGAAGATTTTCTTCTCCAGCTTCTACATTTGTATTTTTCTTGTTGCTTGCATCAACAACATTATTTCCAATTTCAGCACCACGTTCACATCTGTTACCTGTAACAAACATGCGAACTGCTCGGCTTCCGTTTCCTTCTGTACTATCTGTACTGAAAGTATTAATTGTCAAAAGACAATTATTTGCACACTTACCGCATCTTCTAAGCTCAAGGTCAACCTTAAATGATTCAAGCTGCTCTAATGTTGCAATACCAGAATGAATTTCATGAGGAACCCAATTTTTTTCACCAGGTTTTGGTCTATTCAAATCTTCCCACTGGTCTTGAGCTATAAGAGCTGCACCATAAGCACCCATCAAACCAGAAACATCTGGACGGAACACATTTACACCTGAAATCTTTTCAAAAGCACGAAGAACAGAGTCATTATAGAAAGTACCACCCTGAACTACAACTTTTTTACCGATTTCACTTGCACGGCGAAGCTTAATAACTTTGAACAAAGCATTCTTAATAACAGAATATGAAAGACCTGCTGAAATATCTGCAACAGAAGCACCTTCTTTTTGAGCCTGCTTAACACGGCTATTCATAAATACTGTACAGCGGCTTCCAAGGTCTACAGGTTTTTGAGCCATAAGAGCTTTTTGACTGAATTCCTGAACATTCATACCCATTGTACGGGCAAAGTTATCAAGGAAGCTTCCACAACCAGAAGAACAGGCTTCATTCAACTGAATACTTGTAATAGCACCATTCTTCATGCGTAGACACTTCATATCCTGTCCACCGATATCAAGAAGGAATTCTACACCAGGAACAAAGAAATCAGCTGCTCTATAGTGAGTAATAGTTTCAACTTCACCTGCATCAACACCTAAAGCGGCCTGGAAAAGAGCTTCTCCGTAACCTGTAGAAACACTACGTGCAATATAAACATCTTTAGGAAGAATCTTATAAAGGTTCTTTAAAACTTTTACAGCAAGTTCAACAGGATTACCAGCATTTACATCATAGAATCTCCAAAGAATTCTTCCCTTTGTATCTGTAAGAACTGCTTTTGTAGTTGTTGAACCGGCATCAAGACCTAAAAATACAGGACCTTTTGTTTCATTGAGTTCTGCTGTCTGTGCCTTTTCTTTTTCATGACGGGCTCTAAACTCATCAAGTTCTTCTTGGTTTTTGAATAAAGGCTGTAAACGCTGAACTTCACTCAATTCAGCTCCCTCAAGATTTTTGAGGCTATCCCTAAACTGATTTACGGTCTGGAATACATGAGGCTTTTGACCTGGAGCACATTTATAAGATTTTTCAGCAGAAAGAGCTGCACCTGCTGCAACAAAAAGCTGACTATCTTCAGGAACAATAATTTCATCAGGAGTAAGCTTTAATGTTTGAATAAAACGCTCTCTCAACTGGTCTAAAAAGTGTAATGGACCTCCCAAGAAAGCAACATTACCACGAATAGGTTTTCCGCAGGCAAGACCACTTATAGTCTGTGTAACAACAGCCTGAAAGATAGATGCTGCAATATCCTCACGGCGAGCACCTTCATTAATAAGAGGCTGAACATCAGTTTTTGCAAAAACACCACAACGGGCAGCTATAGGGTAAATTGTAGTAGCTCCAGCTGCAAGCTTATTAAGACCTGGAGCATCAGTATCAAGTAATGCAGCCATCTGGTCAATAAAAGCACCTGTTCCACCAGCACAGGTACCATTCATTCTTTGCTCTACACCACCCTTGAAGTATGTAATTTTAGCGTCTTCACCACCAAGCTCAATAACAACGTCTGTTTTCGGAATTAAAACTTTTACGGCTGTAGTTGCAGCTACAACTTCCTGGATAAAAGGAACCGAAAGCCATTGAGAAACTGAAAGACCTCCAGAACCTGTAACTTTTATGCTTACAGTCTGCTTATCAGCATCTATTCCCTGTGAAGATAATGAATCAAGAGCTTCTGTTACTACAGCTATGATTGTGCTACGAATATCTGCACGGTGACGGCGATACTCACTATACAGAACTTTATTCTGGTCATTTAAAATAACAACCTTTACTGTAGTGGAACCAACATCAATACCAATCCTAAGAGGTGAAACGATTGGTGTAAAAGTATTCTGCTCTGTAGCCATATTTTCCTTTTTGGTGTTCTAAAAGCACCTGTTTTTATAAAAAAACCCTTATCCGGCAACCTAGCACACAATAAAGCGCCTTTATAGATATCTGGCAAAAAAATAATATGGAAATCTAAACAATACTAAACAATAGATAGTCTTATCACATTATACCATACTGAATGATAATATATTTATTCAATATTTTTTGCAACA
>JAILNT010000233.1 GCA_024691265.1 Treponema sp.
TGATGCAAATAGAAGGCAGCGTATTGATATGCTTTCTTTTGCTATAAAAGAAATTGAAGATGCAAAGCTTACTTCAGGAGAAGATGAAGCTCTTGAAGCTGAGGAAACAAGACTTTCTTCTTTTGAAAAGCTTTATTCTGATATTGAAAATATAAATGAAATGTTTGGAGGTTCGGAAGACTCTTTAGTTCCTGTTTTGAAAAAAATAAAGGCAACTGCTTCTAGGGCTTTTGAATTCGATAAAGATTTAGCTCCTTTAGTAGAAAGAGTTGAAGGAGCTTTTTATGAGCTTTCAGATATTTCAGAAGAATTCCGTTCTTATTCAAGACGGCTTGTGTTTGACCCTGAACGACTTTCTCAAGTTCAAGATAGATTGGAGCTACTTTATAAATTAAAGAAAAAATATGCTTCATCGTCTTCTGCTCCTATAGCAGAGGTTATTGCATATTGTGAAAGTGCTCGTACTCAGCTTGAAAAGCTTGGTGGAACTGCTGCTGATAGGACTGAGCTTGAAAAGGAGATAAAATCTCTTTCACACACTGCTTATGAACAGGCTCATGCTATATCAAGTTCAAGAAAGGCTGCTGCCTTTAGAATGTCTGTGGGCGTTGAACAGATTTTACAGAAGCTTGGAATGTCTGGCACTAGATTTTCTGTAAACATAGACGAAATTGAACATGATGAATCTATGCAGACTTCTACTCCTTATGGTATAGATGACGTTGAATTTCTTATAAGTGCTAATCCTGGCTCTCCTTTATTACCATTGGCTAAGATTGCTTCTGGAGGAGAACTTTCGAGAGTCATGCTTGCTATTAAGACTATTCTTGCTCAGTCAGATATGGTTAGCACTCTTGTATTTGATGAAATTGATACAGGTATTGGTGGAAGTATAGCTGTCGCTGTTGGTTCTCATATGAAAATGCTTGCAAGTAAAAAACAGATTTTATGTATTACACATCTAGCAAGTATTGCAGTTTATGCCGATACTCAAATAAAGATTCAAAAAAGTGTTGTAGATGATAAGACTTCTACCCATGTTCATGTTATAAATGATGATGAAAGGGTAGAAGAAATTGCAAGAATGCTTTCTGGTGATACAGCGTCTGTAGAATCTTTAGAACATGCAAGACTCATGTTGAAAAAATTTGGAGGAATGTAAATGGCAAAAATTGCGACAGAGAGTAGAGAACGTTTTGCAGGTCGTACAGCTTCTTATCGAGAACTTATAAAAAAATATGCTCAGCGAGAAAAAGAGATACTTGCTCTTATAAACAGGGATAATTCTGGTACTGCCTATAAAAAGCTGCTCCTGGCAGAAGATGCTATATATGTCGCAACTCTTTACATGTCTATAAATGATGTTTCTGTTGTTTTTATGGAAACAAGAAATAATGATGCTCTGAATGATGCTCGTAAAGCCCTTTATAAAGCTATTATTTATCTTGAAGAAATTGTTTCAACTTATATAGATGTTCCATATTCAGATTATGAGGAAAAACTTTCTGAGATTTCAAATACTCCATTGGGAAAAAGGTATTATCTTGTAAGAAAATTAGGTCTTGCTATTGATATGCTTATAGAGGGCTTTGGTGAAAATACTAAATGGAGATGGACATTTGTTGATATATTGGGACGTTTTGCAACAGTTACAAAAAATATGCTTGATTTACAAACTGCTACTAAAGTTTATTTTGACCCTAGCTCTCCTGATTATGATGTAACTGTGTATTATGTACGTCTTATTTGTAATTTGCTTGATGAATCTTCTTCTAAATATCGTGATAAATATGAGCTTTCAACAAAGCGTATTGATGATATGCGTAAAGCTATTCAATTTGTTGGTGCATTACGCAGAATAAAGCTTTTAATTGACCAGAGAGAAGAAGCAGAGGAACTGAAGAAAAAAGCTGATGTTTGGAGAGAAAAACTTGATTCTGACCAGAAGGCTGGTATTAGTAATTAAAGTTATACATAAACTTTCCGATATATAAAAGATAGGAAGGTTTATGTCTTTTTTTCGTTTTGCTAAAAAGCATGTGGCTTTAGTTTCGATTCTGTTTTTATGTAATTTTTTTATTTCTGCACAAACTACGCATGTTGTGGCAAAAGGAGAGACTTTTTATTCAATAAGCAGAAAATACGGTGTTACAGTTGATGATATTAGAAAAGCTAATAATTTTTCTAACAGTTATGTTCTGAAAGCAGGTCAAAAGATTGTAATACCAAATTCTTCTTCTAGTTCTTCTAGTTCAAGAAATAAATATGAAATCTATACTGTTCAAAAGGGTGATACTTTTTATGGTATCTCAACTAAGAACGATATGACTGTAGATGAATTACTTTCTATGAATGGTCTTTCTTCGAATACAGTTCTAAAAGCTGGTCAGAAGTTAAAAGTTCCTGTTACAGTACTCGATGATTCTATAAATTTACCAAAGTTAAGTGAAGCAGACCCTAGAAAATATAATACTAAGAAAAAAGTTGATACTTCTAAGGTTTGGCCTGTGAATAGTAATAATATTACTTATACTAGTGGAAAGGTTTCAGGTGTTTGCATTTCTGCAAAAAAAGATGAATCTGTTACTTGTATAAGAGCTGGTACTGTTTCTTTTTGCGGGGCTTACAGAGGTTTTGGACAGGTTGTATTTGTTCAGTCTAAATCTGGTCACATATATGCATATACAAATCTTGGCAGTATATCTGTTGCTAAGGGGGATTTTGTCACATTTGGCGATGAACTTGGTACTGCTGGTATAGATGCACTTTCTCAAAAATCTCAAATAGTTTTGATGGTTTTTCAAAATGGTAAGACTATAGACCCTGCTACAGCTCCTAGAGGCTAGAAATCCAACTAGAAATTCTTTCGTAAGAATCTATTATTTGCCTGGTTTTTTCTGTTGCAACTTTCTGTACAAGAGGGTTCTTGCATTTTGTATCTGGGTGAAAATAGATTAGTCTTTCTTTATATGCTTTTTTTAGTTTCTCTATAAATGCATTTAATTCTTCTTTGTCCGAAAAATCGATATCATAATCATCTATCTTTAGCATTTTGAAATCGTTTACAAGATAATCTGGGACAGAGATTTTTTTGTTTATTCTGATTATTTCTGCTTTTATATTTTCTGCTAGTTTTTTATTTTTTATTTTTACTTGTCTTTTTGCTTTTGTTTCTGGTA
>JAILNT010000275.1 GCA_024691265.1 Treponema sp.
ACCTTCAACAGTATTGTTGCTGTTCAAAATAGTAATTGCAGAAGTGTTGGATGCAACTTGTGTTGATAATGTAGAATCATCATAATTACTAAGGCTTGAGAGTTTAGTCTTTTCTTCTGATGTAAAATTTTCATCAGATAAAGATTTACCGGCAATTTTATCAACTTTTTCATTTAAAGCTGTATAAACTGCTCCAGATGTAATATTATTCTTTGAATTCTCTGTTATAACTTCATCAGATGGGCTCAAAGATACACATTCCCATACACTACCAGTATATACAAACTCTAAAATAGAACCTGAATCCCATGAAATTCTATCAGTCTTACCATGCCAAGAAATAGCAGCTGCACTCGTATTATTTACGTTCAAAGTTGGATTAGTAGCCGTGTTCGCATTTGTAAAAGTAACTAAAATCTTAGCACCTACAGTAAGTGAAAAAATTCCCGAACCATTCGTTATTGTCACTTCTTTTAAAGCTGTATCAGCCGATGTTGAACACATTCCTACTGTTTCCGCAATCAAATCTTTTATTTCAATCTTTTTATCAACATTAGAAGAAACATCTGTTAAAGGAATAATGTCTACAGGAGATAAATTCTCTCTTTCAATCTTATCATTGGAACTAAATCTAATCATTTTTTCACTTCCTTGTTTTTAGACTGTTCAACAATCTGTAAATCTAAAGAATTAATCAAATCATGCACTTCATTAGCTTTCCTAGTCATTAAAGCCATTCTAATAATCTTGTATTGCTCAATATCCACACTCAAAACTAAATCTTTCATACTTTATATAGTCATTTTTTCTACAATCCACGTTTTAACCAAACTTCTTCTAAAGCATATCGAGCAGCAGCGATAGCATGATCTGCTTGACCTTGTGGAAATCCTGATAAAATCTCACCAGTCTTTTTATCAATCTCATACTCATATAAAGTAAACTCATCAGCACTTTCAGGACACCTTTTACTATCAATTACAATCTTAGTCCTTTGTTGTAACCATTTCATCCCAGTATCAAGACTTCCTTTCCCCTTAATTGCTCCTCGCATATTCCATCCCCATTGTCTATAATCAGCAATACTTTTAGGTTCTGCACTATCAGCCGTAATTCTATCCGACATAGTAGGATGATGTTTTTTTAATGCTTCAGAAGCCTCCCAGTTACCATGTTTCAATAATTTAAGTTCATCAAAAATATATAAAATCTTATTTTTAGTATCATACGACAAAGCAAGCCAAAGCCAACAATCAGGATAATATCCAAAGTCTAAACCGTAATAAATCCATTCAAAAGACTTTATTTCATTATCTGTAATTTCCCTAAGTTCTACATTTTCAAAAATATTTACACCTGTTCCAGTAGGTTCACCTAAAAAAATATTTCTATATGCTCTTTCATTATTTCTTTTCATCTCGTTTGCTTCAAATAAAAAAGCCTCACCTAACCAATCTTTAGGTACAGTCAAATAAGATGAAACGTGTACAAACCTATTAGTCTTATCGTGTCTAATATCATCATTACACCAATTTCTAACAGATGAAGGTGGATTAAAAGAATTGAATACATAAAATGTACTACCACCACGCATAGTAGAAAGTTTTACAGTCATAACATCCTTTTCCGTAAACTCTGCCAATTCTTCAAACCAAGTAATAGCAATATATCCTTCAACTGGCTTAATAGATTTCAATTTTAACGGGTCGTCACACCCTCTGAAAAATATAATCTGTCCAGTTGGTTTATAAACAGCCTGTAAAGGAGCTAATGAAAAACTAAATAAATGCGATACACCTAATTTATCACAAGCCCATTTTAATTGAGAAAACACACTATCTCTTAAAGTGTTTGCAGTTTTGCGTAAAACAACAGCATTAAAATCCGTATACTGTATAATTAACACAATAACACAAACCGATATAAAAGAACTCTTGCAACTACCACGTCCTCCAGCTTCTGTAAATTCCGTGTATGCATGATTCATAATCAATCTAAAATCATCA
>JAILNT010000301.1 GCA_024691265.1 Treponema sp.
TATTGTTCGTGCTAATGCAAAAACTCGTACCGTAATCGATAGTGAATTTATGATTTCTTTCCTTGATGATATTGCTACAGCAATAAAGAATGAGAGAGAAAGAGTTGCTGCTGCTGTTTTGAAGGCTGATAAAGAAGCTGAAAAAGCACAGGCTGTTTTTGCAGCTGAAGAATGGAATCTATCTGAATGTAATGCTGTTATAAAGAGTTTAGTTACTCTTGTAAAAGATGCTGAAAATCGTCTTGCCCTACATGTTGATAGAGCTATTTATACCTTAGATAATATTCTTAAAAATGCTGTAAGCGTTTATAAAAAAACTCCTTCATATGCAAAAACAAATGCTAAAAGTGCATTGAATGATTTGAGAGCTGTTTATGCTGCAATGAAAGAAACTGCGGTTCAGTCTGATATAAAAGAACTCAATGGTGCTGCAGTTGCTATAATTGATAATTTTAAGGAACTTTCTAATGAAGCTTCTCATATTGTTACAAAACAGATGGCTTATGATAAAGCTATTCAGATTATGGAAGAAGTTGGTATTAGAGAGCCAAGAAAGAGATTTAATCAATATCCTTTTGAATTTTCTGGTGGTATGAGGCAAAGAATTGTTATAGCTATTGCTATTGCTGCTAATCCGGATTTATTGATTTGTGATGAACCTACAACTGCACTCGATGTTACTATTCAGGCTCAAATTCTTGAATTGATAAACCGCTTGAAAGAAAAAAGGAATATGAGTGTTATTTTTATTACTCATGACCTTGGTGTTGTTGCTAATGTTGCTGATAAAATAGCTGTTATGTATGCAGGAAAAATTGTAGAAAAGGGAACGGCTGATGATATTTTTTATTGTCCAGCTCACCCTTATACATGGGCTTTGCTTGCTTCTATGCCAGATTTGGATACTAAAGATGCTCTTGAAGCAATTCCTGGTACTCCTCCTAATATGATTTATCCTCCTAAGGGAGATGCTTTTGCAGCTCGTAATAAGTATGCTATGGCAATTGATTTTGAAGAAGAACCTCCTATGTTCAAAATTAGTGAGACTCATGCTGCTGCAACCTGGCTTTTACACCCTAATGCTCCGAAAGTAGAACCTCCCAAAACAGTTGTAGAACGTATTGCAAGAATGAAAGCTCGTCAGGAGGCTAGAAATGCAGGTAACTAATTCAGATAATATAGAAAAAAAAGAGCCTTTATTGAAAGTTGAACATCTTAGGCAATATTTTGACGGTGGAAAATTTCATGCTGTTGATGATGTTAGTTTTAATGTATATAAAGGTGAAGTTTTAGGACTCGTAGGAGAAAGTGGTTGTGGTAAAACTACAACAGGTCGTTCTATTATAAAGCTTTATAATATTACTGGCGGAAATATATATTTTAAGGGACAGAGAATTAATGCTGGGCTTCAGGATTATGTTGATGCAATGGCAAAAGCCAAAAAAGAAGCTAAGATAAAGATTCTAGAGTATAAAAAAGCTTCTGATTCTGAATCCATTAAGCTTGTAAAAGATGAACTTAAGCATAAGATTGCAGAACAAAAAGAATTATTGAAGCAGGCTGTAGCTGATACTAAGAATTGTGAAGCAATCTGGAAAGACCGCCGTCATGCTGAAATAGAAGAAAAAATTGCTGCTGGTAAGCTTTCTAATGATGAGAAAGAAAAGGCTTTGCATAATTTGAAGTATGAAAAGCTTATTACAAAAATTCAGATGATATTTCAAGACCCTGTTACTTCTCTTGACCCTCGTATGACTGTTAGGGAGATTATTGCAGAAGGTTTACGCATTCAAGGTGTAAAAGACGAGAATTTTATTAGTGAAAAAGTTTCTGAAGTGCTTAGAACTGTTGGTCTTGTGCCTGAATATGCAGACAGATATCCTCATGAATTTTCTGGTGGTCAAAGACAGAGAATAGGTATTGCTCGTGCTATTATAATGAATCCAGAGCTTATAATAGCAGATGAACCTGTAAGTGCATTGGACGTTTCTATTAAAGCTCAGGTTATCAATCTTTTGAATGACCTTAGAAAAAATATGGGTCTTACTTTGCTTTTTATAGCTCATGACCTTTCTGTTGTTAAATATTTTTCAGATAGAATTGCTGTTATGTATTTTGGAAAGATTGTTGAACTTGCAAGTTCTGAAGAGTTATTTGCTCATCCTCTACACCCATATACTAAGAGTTTGTTGAGTGCAATTCCTCTTCCTGACCCTAATTATGAAAAACATAGAGTTCGTATTGTTTATCAGCCAGGTATAGATCATGATTATTCAAAAGAAGGTCCTTCAATGCGTGAAGTTTTACCAGGTCATTTTGTAAGCTGTAATACTGCTGAATATGAGAAATACAGGAGAGAAGTTCAATAATGTTTGATTTCCCACAGTTCATTAAGAAAAATCTGCATATCATTATAGCTGTTTTCATTGGTTTATTTATTGCATTAACAGTAATTTTCTATGAAAAATCTTTATTTGATGAAAATCAAATGATAGGAAAATTTTCTATTGCAAGATTACTTTGTGACGGTTTTTTTGTTAGCAGTGTATTTTTATTGAGTGTGGGTGGAATGTCTGCTGTATTGGAGCATGGTGGATTTGATGCAATTCGTTATGCTACGGCAAGACTTGTTGATAGAATAAAACACCCTAATCCAAAAGATAGAGATTATGAGAGTTATTATGATTATGTGAAAGAAAAACATTCTAAGAAAACAATCAAATTTCTTTATCTTTTGGTTATAGGTGCTATTTTTCTTGCTATATCTATTGTGCTTGTATTTTTTGCATAAATTTTATTAATCTTATATCTATTAAACTATTGATTTAATTAAATTAAAACTAATTGACCCCTATTTGTCAAAGTGCTAATATTTTCACTTATGAAAACCCAATTGATTAAAGACATTTTGACATCCGCTCCTGATGGAAGAACTGTTACAGTTTGCGGATGGGTACGCACTATGCGTGACTCTAAGAACCTTGTATTTATACAGGTTAATGATGGCTCTTGTTTTGCAAGCATTCAGCTTACTTATGACCGTACAAGCCCAGAAAATAATGCCGAAGTCAATTCTAATATAAAGTCAATCGAAGAATCGTTGAAGAAGATATCTACAGGTGCATCTGTAAAAGCTACAGGTGTGTTAGTTGAGTCTCCTGCAAAGGGACAGGCTGTTGAAGTTACTCTAAAGACTCTTGAAGTTTTAGGAGAATGTCCAACAGATTCTTATCCATTACAGAAGAAAGCTACTTCTATGGAATTCTTGCGTGAGAATGCTCATCTTAGAGCTAGAACTAATACATTCGGTGCTGTATTCCGTATGAGAAGTCAGCTTGCATTTGCTTTACATACATTCTTCCAGGAAAGAGGTTTTGTATATGTTCATACTCCTGAAATTACCTGTTCTGATGCAGAAGGTGCAGGTGAGATGTTCCAGGTTACAACTCTTTCTATGGAGAAAATTGCAGAACTAGCTGTAAAAGCCGGTCAAGGTGGCATGAAGATTGAAGATGCTCATAAGATTGTAGACTATAGTAAAGATTTCTTTGGAAAGAAAGCTAATCTTACTGTTAGTGGACAGCTTGAAGCTGAAACTATGGCAACTGCACTTGGAAGAGTTTATACATTTGGACCTACATTCCGTGCTGAAAATTCTAATACTCCTCGTCATTTGAGTGAATTCTGGATGTGTGAACCAGAAATGGCATTCTTTGATTTATTCGATGATATGGATTTGGAAGAAGAATTCTTAAAGTATCTTTTGAATTGGGCTTTGACAAAATGTCCTGAAGATATGAAATTCTTTGATCAGAGAATTCAGAAAGGAGTTATTGCTCAGCTTGAACATGTTGTTAATTCTCCATTCCAGAGAGTTACATATACTGATGCTGTTAAAGAACTTGTTAAGTTTAATGATAAGTTTGAATTCCCTATTGAATGGGGTAAAGAACTTCAGACAGAGCATGAAAGATTCCTTACAGAACAAGTTTATAAGAGTCCTGTAATGGTTTATAACTATCCAAAAGAATTCAAGGCTTTCTATATGAAGCAGAATGATGATGGAAAGACTGTTCGTGCTGTTGATGTTTTGTTCCCTGGTCTTGGTGAAATCACTGGTGGAAGCGAACGTGAAGAAAACTATGACAAGCTTTTGAAAGTATGTCAGGAAAGAGGTATGGATATGACTAATTATCAGTGGTATCTTGACCTTAGAAAGTTTGGTTCTGTTCCTCACTCAGGATTCGGTCTTGGTTTTGCTCGCTTGCTTCGTTATATAACAGGTATGGCTAATATTCGTGATGTTATCCCATTCCCAAGAGCTCCAAAACTTGCTGATTTCTAATTTTTATTAGAGTTTATTTATATATTTTATATAAAATAAAAGAGTACTTTTGTAAGGTTTTGCTTTATGAAGTGTACTCTTTTTTTGTTTTTTAGACCGTGATAAAATAAAAAGTTGTTTTATAATTTTAAATATCTTTATCATGGAGCACTTAATTGAAGGCAAGCATTAGAAGTAAATTGATAATAACTGTTATAGCATTAATATCGTTCCAACGTAATTTTAATTCCTCTTTATCATAAAAATCACATTCAAAAACATAAGGCATTCTAGAAACAGAAT
>JAILNT010000355.1 GCA_024691265.1 Treponema sp.
CACAAAATATCGTCAAGTGGTAAATGTTTATTTTTTACAAATTTTTCAAAAAAAATATAAAAATATTATTTCTTACATTTTTTAGACAGAATTTTTATTATATAATAAAAATTACCTTGGGCTAACGAGATTTTTAATTGTAATATCCTGTTACACACTTTATTTTGCTCCGTGAGGGAGTAGCATGCACATTTTCTACATGTGTAACAAGTCAACATACTGATTTTGAAAGAAATCTGGCTTGTTTTAAATTGCGAGACTCATGTATAACTCAAATGCTATACATGGTGTCTTATTAATTCGTCTTATAAAGCCTTGTACAGTAATTTGTGCAGGGCTTTTTTTATGGGAGTCGAATTATGGAATGGAACTTTATGTTTTTCGTTAATAGCCTTTTACTTGGAATAGGTCTTGCAATGGACGCCTTTTCTGTATCAATTGCAAATGCTTTAACAGAATCTAAAATGAAACGTTCCAGAATGTGTGCTATGGCAGGCATTTACGGGGCTTTTCAATTTGTAATGCCAATGATTGGCTGGATTTGTGTTCATACCATAATTCAGGTGTTTTCAGTATTTCAAAAATTCATTCCATGGATAGCCCTTCTTCTATTATCTTATATTGGTGGAAAGATGCTTTATGAAACTTTTTCTAAAAAAGAAGAAGAAGAGAAAGAATTTTCTAAAATTACACACACTGCTTTAATTATACAGGGTATAGCAACATCTATAGATGCCCTTTCTGTTGGATTTACTATTGCAGATTATGGTAGCTGCATGGCTCTTACTGCATCTTTTATAATTGCAATAGTTACTTTTTTTATATGCATGACAGGATTAAAGATTGGTAAGAAATTTGGAGAACATGTTTCCTCCAAGGCTAATATTCTTGGAGGAATAATTTTAATTGCTATTGGAATTGAAATCTTTGTAAAAGGTTTATTCTTCTAATATTCTCAACATTCTGACGTTTTACAATGTTAAAAGAATGTGTATAATGAGGCACTATGGATAACGGTTTTGAATTTGACGGAGCAGCAAAAGCTCAGACTTTTAGCAATATTTTTAATTCTATAATGAAGGATTACCTTTATAAGGTTCGTGATATGGAACCATTCTATGAACAGACAAAAGAATGTATTCCTTACGAAGCAGATTTTTTTATAAAATGGTTTAAAGGTTATATTGCTGTTGCCAATGATAATTTCGTTGTTGCACAAAATTTTTACAAGGAAGCATTTTCGCTAATAGATAAATCTGGAGACTATCTTGTAAAGTTTTTATTACAGGCTTTTGCACTTTTTCTACATGCCGGAGATAAAAAGACTGCAGAAAATTTCTGGAATTATGGAGCAAAGAAAGGTCTTTTTGCAAAAGCTGATGACAGCATGTTCCAGAGATTTAATGCAAAAGAACAATTTTGGGTTCAATTCTCCCCTAAAATGTTCATGGACTCTCAAAAAATAACTTACAGAGCTATTGCTGATTACACAAGAACATCTTCTGATAAACTTCAGAATGCTATAGATAGATTTAGTGTAGCCGAAGTTGATAAACTTCTAAGTGATATTAAAAATATAGATGATTACAGAATAGAAGGTATCTCTCCTTTGTATTATGCTATACAGAAAAAAGGTAGCTTGAAAACAGGAGACAAGGCTTTTACAGAAAGCTTAGTTACAGTACAAAGTCAGCAGATGTTCTCTAAGCTTAATCTAAATGGTCTTTCTTTTGATGCTAAAGAGCAAAAGTATCTTGAAATATATCACCAGATGAGAGAAACCTATGAAAAATCAGGACTTGGAAATATCATGTACTGTGCTTATTTTGGTCTTGAAAGCGATAGACAAAAAAATAAAAAATCTATAATACAAATAATTAAATCTATTATTGATAAATCTTCAAATGTAGATTCTTTTGTAAAAAATATCTCTGGAAAGGTTGGAACAAATGCCTTACACCTTGCAGCAGAAATAGATGATAAAGAAACCTGTGAGTTACTTTTGAAAAAAGGCTGTGATGTTAACAAGGTTATAGGTTATGCAAACTTTGGCATGAACTATGCAGAAGGGAAAAGTGCAACAACAAAGATTCCAAATTCATTCATATACAGATTAATCAGTTTCCAGGCTTGGGACACATTAAAGATGTATCTTACAGATTTTTCTAAACTTGCAGAAAAATCAATGACAGAAAAAAGCGATAAATGCAATATTACTCCTTTAGTTTATATGATTCTTTCTGTTGTTTACGCTGCAAAAGATAAGGAAGAATTTGATAAAAACTCAACTTTAGTAAATTCTTTCATTCCATTATTTACAGCAGCAGGTTCTGTTCTCCATGAAAAAACAGCTTTTGGAACTGCAAAAAGTCTTTTAGGTTTGTAATCTTAAGGAAAAACAATGCTAGACTTAAAGAATGAGCTAAATCCTGAACAATATAAAGCAGCCTCTACTATAAATGGTCCCATTTTGATAATCGCTGGAGCTGGTAGCGGCAAAACAAGGGTTATTACCTTTAGAATTGCCCATATGCTGGAAATGGGGATTCCTCAAAGTCAGATTCTTGCATTAACTTTTACAAATAAGGCTGCAAGAGAAATGGAAGAACGCGTAAAAGATTTAACTCAAAAAAAATTGCAAGCTTTAACAGTTTCAACATTTCATGCGTTTGGTGTAAAGGTTCTTAGACAAGATATTGATAAACTTGGCTGGCGTGAAAATTTCTCTATCTATGATGAAACAGACAGAAATGCTCTTATAAAAGAAACTGGCAGGGAACTAAAATTTTCTCCAGATGTCATGGATATTTATAAAATAGGTGCATTGTTCAGCGACATAAAAACAGGCAGAAAAGACTGGGATAGCTCAAATGATATGTATAAACAGCTTTATGAAGGTTATCAGGAAGGACTTAAACTTTTTAATGCAGTAGACTTCGATGACCTTATAACATTGCCAATAAAGCTTTTCAAAGAACGCCCTGACATCTTGGCACAGTATAGAGACCGTTACAGATATATCATGGTAGATGAATTTCAGGATACAAGCCATCAGCAATATGAACTTATGAGACTTCTTGCAGATAAAAATATTGCTGTTGTTGGTGATGATGACCAGTCTATTTATAGCTGGCGAGGAGCTGACTACCAGAATATTATCAATTTTGAAAAAGATTTTCCTAATGTAACAGAAATACGCCTTGAACAAAATTATCGCTCAACAGGAACAATTCTCGCAGCTGCAAACGGAGTTATAAGCCACAATACAAACCGCAAGGATAAATCCCTTTGGTCTGGCAATGGAAACGGAAAACCTATAGAAATTTTCATGCCTGTTAATGAATCTGATGAAGCAGATTTCATAATAGAAAGTATTCAGGGAATCGCCATGGAAGAAAAAAGACCATACAGCGATTTTGGTATTCTAATGAGAGCTAATACTCAAAGTAGAGCTATAGAAGAAGCTTTACTGGAAGCAAATATTCCTTATACTATGAGTGGTGGCACAAGTTTCTTCCAGCGTAAAGAAATAAAAGACATTATCAGCTATCTTAGAGTAATTGCAAATCATGATGATGATGTCAATTTACTTCGTATCATAAATACACCTCGTAGAGGTATAGGTCGCACAACTATTGAAAAGATGAACGAAGTCGCAAAAAATATGAACGTATCACTTTGGCAAGCTATAAATGCTATAATTACGGCTTCCGAAGAAGAATGTCCTGTATCGGATAAGGCAAAAGCTGATTTTGAAAGTTTTATAAGTATTATTGAAAGCTATAAAAGCATGCTTAGCGGTAAAGGACTTGCAAAGAAAGTTCATGAGATGGTTGATAACATCAACTATTTTGATTATCTCATAACTGAAAATCCTAAAAGTGATAAAGCTGCAAGATATAAATACCACAATATCGAAAGCCTTATAAATTCTATGGAACTGTGGGAAAACAATCCTGATAACGAAGATGCTTCACTTTATACATATCTCAATCGCATTACATTATTGAGTAGAGATGATATGGACGAAGAAGAATCTAAAGGTACTGTAAACCTCATGACAATTCATGCATCAAAGGGACTTGAGTTTCCTGTAGTATTCATTGCAGGAGCTGAAGAAGGTATAATTCCTCACCTAAGAGCCATAGAAGATGGAGGAGATGCCGCCGTAGAAGAAGAGCGAAGATTATTCTATGTTGCAGTAACACGTGCAAGAAACAGGCTTCTTATATCTTCGTGCCAAAGACGCAGAAGAATGCAGGCTACTATAGAATGTACGCCAAGTAGATTTTTAGATGAAATACCATCAAATCTAGTTCAATATCATGAACCTGCAAAAGAAGTTGATACAAACACTGCAAGAGATATTCTTTCAGAGATGAAGAAAAAATTTGCAAGTATGAATTAAATGAAATATCATACACATATATAAGGAGGCGTATATATGAATTGTAGGAAAACAATGCATCAGGCATTACAAGCAGCTTTATTTCTTTGCACTCTTATTTTTGTAGTATCATGTGCATCAACACCATCTGTTTCTAAAGATTCAGAAGAGAAAAGCACAGAAA
>JAILNT010000401.1 GCA_024691265.1 Treponema sp.
TAGAACAATTGCCATGGACTTTTGGGCAAGTCTTGAACACCAATTACATTACAAAAAAGATTACAAAATGCCTGATTATATAGATGAAGAATTAAAGTCATGTGCAGATGTAATAGCAAATACAGACATAAGAATGCAGGAATTAGCAAAAAATTTACCATCATTCAAAGATGCTGAGATGGAAATAAAAAAATAAAAAAAAAGAGCAGTCAATACAACGTACTGGCTGCCCCAAAAGGAGAGGAGGATGCAGAAAAACAAATGTGTAGTATGTGTGCTTTTAGACACATTTGCATAAAACTGCAGTGATTGTTTTGAAACCACTATTCAACGAATAGCGAAGCTTCACTTGCTCTTGCAATCACAATGTAAGCTACTCTTACATAGTAGCTTTATATACTATAAGTCATGAAATAAAAAAAATCAAGCATATCAAGATTTTTTTTAATATTTTTTCTATTTTTTTGCTTTACAATTGATGAAAATTTAAGTTTTTAAGTTTTACTTTACATTTTCATTTTATACATGATATTGTCTTAGTTATGGCAGGAAATACTTTTGGGAACTCTTTTAGAGTAACAACATTTGGAGAAAGTCACGGAGCAGCACTAGGCGTTATAATAGACGGCTGTCCCGCAGGAATGAATATTGATTTAGAAAAATTACAGCATGCATTAGACAGAAGAAAACCTGGTGCAAAAAGTAACGTAGCAGTCACAGCAAGAAAGGAAGATGACAAAGCAGAAATTTTATCAGGAATATTTGAAGGTAAAAGTACAGGAACACCTATTTCAATTTTGATAAAAAACACTTCTCAGCGTTCTTCTGATTATGGGAATTTGGCAACAACCTTTAGACCAGGACACGCAGATTATACTTACTATGAAAAATATGGCATAAGAGATTATAGAGGAGGAGGACGTTCCTCTGGGCGAGAAACTGCAGCAAGAGTAGCCGCTGGAGCTATAGCAAATCAAATATTAGAAAACATACTTGGGAAAGAATATTCAATAACAGCATATACAAGAATGGCAGCTGGTATAGAATGTTTTGAAACAGATTTTTCTGTCATAGAAAAAAACCCATTAAGGGCTTGCGATTTAGAAGCAGCCGAAAGAATGGCAGAACATATAGAACAAATAAGAAAAAACGGTGATAGTACAGGCGGAATAGTTGAATGCCGTATAAAAGGAATACCTGCTGGACTTGGAGAACCTGTATTTGACAAGCTTGATGCTTTACTTGCACATGCAATGCTTTCCATCGGAGCTATAAAGGGCATAGAATTTGGAAGTGGTTTTGAAGCTGCAAAATCATTAGGAAGCAAAAATAATGACCCAATGAGAACTGATGAAAATGGAAAAGTAAGATTTGAAAGTAATAATGCAGGCGGTATTTTGGGCGGTATATCAAATGGAAATGACATATACTTCACAGTGGCTGTAAAACCTGTTCCGAGTATATTTCAAAAGCAACAGACTATTAGCCTGGAAGAAGCTCATAAATATACAAATAGCGACCTTGTAATAGAAGGTCGACATGATGTTTGTTTATGTCCAAGAATAATACCTGTAGTAGAAGCTATGGCAGCAATAACACTTGCAGATTTATTACTTAGAAATCGCACTGCAAAAATATAGTATCAATGTCATAATTATATGCTTTTCAGTTTATTTATGTTAAACTGAATAAGTTATGATATCTATAAATTCTATAAAAGCTAAACTTCCAATAATAAAAAGCAAGCCATTTATAGCATTATACATTGTTATAGTTATTGTGCTTGCTTTTTTTCTTCATGTTTCAAATCTAAAATCTCCTAAATCTCCCAAGCCTCTTTCAGAACAGGAAAGTCTCTTTCTAGATTCATTCAGAGCAAATACTTTTGAAAAACCCTTATATGGAAATCTTCAAAATATTCCTTATGAAACATCTGAAAATGCTATTGATGTATCAGCAGCTTCTGCTATTTTAATAGACGCAGCTACAGGAGCTATTCTTTATCAAAAAAATGCAGATGAACATATTCCCCCAGCTTCTATGACCAAGCTTGTAGTTATGTACATAATTTTTGAAGAAATTGAAAAAGGAAATCTTCATTATGATGATTATGTAAATCTTCCACCTGAAAGCTGGGTAGAAAATCTTCCTGCAGATTCATCTTTAATGTTCCTTAGAAAAGGGCAAAAAGTAACGGTAAAAGAATTACTAACAGGACTTGCAGTTGCATCTGGAAATGATGCGGCGATGGCTTTAGCAATAAGAACAGAAGGAAGTGTAGAAGCTTTCGTAAAAAGAATGAATGAAACTGTAAAAAAATTAGGTCTAAATGTTACTCATTTTGTAGAACCATCTGGTTATGATGAACACAATATTACAACCGCAAAAGAATTCGTTACTTTCGCAAGAAGCTATATAACAAGATTTCCAGACTCTATAAAATTATTTCATTCATGTAAAGAAATATATTACCCACTTGCAAAAAATCTTCCAAACGACCAGGCTGCAATATATGGAGATTCAAAAGCAATACATCAATTAAACACAAATCCTCTTTTAGGAAAACTAGATGGAGTTGACGGCTTAAAAACAGGCTTTATATATGAAAGTAGATATAATCTTGCCCTAACAGCGAAGCGAGGCAACAACAGATTTATTTCTATAACCATGAAAGGTGCCGGAATTGGAACAAAACAAGGTCAGGAATATAGAGTAAAAGACGGAACTAAATTAATGGAACTAGCCTTTAATAATTATAACACCTATAGAGATTTAGAAGTCCATAATTATGTTCTTCCAGTTTTAGCTAGCAAAACAGCTTCTGTAAATCTCGTTCCTGCAATAAGGAATATAGCTTTAACAGTTCCTCTAAGTTATAAAGACATAACGGTTACTGCAAGCATGCCTCCATACATATTTGGGGAAAATAAAGCCGGAGATATATACGGAGAGCTTACTTACAAATACAACAATATGGAAATTGCAAAAATTCCTTTAGTAATTGATAGAAATACAAAAAAATGCAGTTCAATA
>JAILNT010000415.1 GCA_024691265.1 Treponema sp.
TACATTCCCAAGCCTATAGAAGATTAAAACATAAAACTCAAGTTTTCTTTGCTCCTAAAAATGACCA
This sequence comes from Treponema sp., assembly GCA_024691265.1. GTDB lineage: Bacteria > Spirochaetota > Spirochaetia > Treponematales > Treponemataceae > Treponema_D. Next base: position 68 of record JAILNT010000415.1, read on the forward strand.
TATATGTACAAGAATGGAACATGTTAATCATGTTGCTTCTGTAAGTGAAACTATTGCAAAATATTTGGGCTTAAATACAGAACTTACACAAGCCATTGCAATAGGTCATGATATAGGGCACGCTCCTTTTGGTCACCATGGAGAAGATTGTCTTAATAATCTTCTTATACAAAAAGAAGGCGAAAATGCTCCGAAAAAATTCTGGCATGAAAGGAACAGTCTTTTTTTTGCAGATTATATAGAAACTTTACAAGACCCTTATGGAATTGAACGCCCTCTCAATTTAACTTATGCAGTTAGAGACGGTCTTATTTGTCATTGTGGAGAAATAGACCAGATACAAACCAAGCCAAGAGATGAAGCTATAGATTTATATTCAATAAAAAAGGCAGGTTTTACACAACCTTATACATGGGAAGGCTGTGTTGTAAAGATTGCTGATAAAATTGCATATTTAGGACGAGACCTCGAAGACGCAAGAACTTATCATATTCTTGATATGAGTGCATACAGAGAATTAAGAGAAATTGTTACAGGTACTTTAGGATATAATAAGTCAAAAAGCAAAAGGGCTGTAAATACAACTGTTATAATAAATGACCTCATTAGTGATATTTGTAATCAAAGCTCACCTGAAAAAGGACTTTGTTTCAGTGATAAATATTTTAATTTTATTACAGAACTAAAAAAGTTTAATGTTAAAAGGATTTATAACCATTGGAAACTTGTTGAATTTCAGAAGTATGCAACAAATGTTATTAATACAATTTATAATTTTTTAACGAGAACTTTCCCTTATGCAAAATCAGGAAGAATTGCTTTGTGTTTAAAATATCACCCTGAATTGCAAAAAAGCTTTGAAGACTGGCTTATAAGGTATTCAAATTATAAGGTGGAAGGAAATCCTGATAAAAAACGCCTTATGCATTATGACACTATTCCTATTTTCGATTGTACAAATCCAGAAAGTTATAATAAATGTATAATTGAATATATAAGCGGTATGACAGACCATTATGCAATGAACATTTTTGATGAAATAATTTCCTTCTAGATTTTAATATAAAAGGCGTATTTTTATATTCATTTAAGATACGCCTTAACAAAATTATCTTATAGATTTTTTTAAACTATTACAAAAAGATTTATTGATCTTATTTCTATAGTGGATTATCTTTTTTTGCTATGGCTATAAATTCAATTTCACACAAGGCTCCACGTTCTGTTTCCAGTGCCGGAAAAGACATGACAGTAGGAGAACCATTTAAGCTTATAATATTATATTCTATTCCGCTTTTATTGGGTAACCTTTTTCAGCAGATGTACAGCATGGTAGACACTATTATAGTCGGTCGTATGCTTGGAACAAATGCACTTGCAGCCGTAGGAAATACAGGTCCGATGAATTTTTTAATATTGGGCTTTGTTTCCGGTGTTACATCAGGTTTTGCTGTAATAACAGCTCAAAGATTCGGTGCAAAAGATGAAAAAGGCTTAAAAAGCTCCGTTGCAATGAATATAATACTGAATCTTGCTATAACTATAATTCTTACCGCTATAGCCTGTTCAACAGCCTACCCTATCTTAAAGGCTATAAACACGCCTGATGAAATTATAAATGACAGTTTTCATTATATAGAAGTAATTTACATCGGTATTATTGCAACCGTTTTATATAATGCAACCGCCTGTATACTTAGAGCTTTAGGTGATAGTAAATCTCCTGTTATATTTCTTATTATTTCTTCGCTTTTAAATATTGTACTTGATATAGCTTTAATAAAAGTTATGGGCGTTGTAGGTGCAGCCTGGGCAACTGTTATTTCTCAGGCTATAGCAGGCATTATGTCTATAATCTACATGGCTAAAAAATATCCTATACTGCATATAGGCAAAAAAGATTTTACATGGAATACCTGGTTTGCTTTTCAGCACTTAAAAATAGGTTTGAATATGGCTTTCCAGTTTTCTATTACTGCTATTGGAGTTATTGTTCTACAGGGTGCCCTTAATGTATTCGGTCCTATAAAAATGGCAGCTTATACAGCAGCTCAGAAAGTAGAACAGTTAGTCTGTGTTGCAGCTCAGACAATAGGCGTTACAATGGCAAATTATGGAGGACAGAATTTCGGTGCAAAAAAAGTCGATAGAATAAAAGATGGTACAAATAAAGCTTGTATGATATCTATCACTTTATCTATAATTTCGCTTATTCTTGCATGGACACTTTCAGACCAGCTTACAGGTCTTTTTATTAACAAGAATCAGGAAAATTATGCAGAAGTTCTTGCTGCTGCAAAAACATATCTTCATATATGTGGAATATTTTTCCCAACTCTTTTTCTATTATTTATTTATCGAAATATCTTGCAAAGTATTGGGAAAGGCTTTTGGCCATTGATGGGAGGTGTTGCAGAGCTTGTAGCAAGAACAGTGGCTTCTTTTACTCTCCCCCATATATTCGGCTTTGCCGGTATTTGTGCAGCAGGACCTTGTGCATGGGTTTTAGCAACATATCCTCTTGCTATTGCCTATTATGTTATGATGAGACATTTTAAAAT
>JAILNT010000418.1 GCA_024691265.1 Treponema sp.
TGTATATGAATTTACCATAGGCTTTGCAATGCAGATGATGAACGGAAGTTGCGTTTATTACCTTGGAAAACCTCCTGTTGTATCAGCTTTGCTAAAAGCCTATGGTAAATTCATATACATGAGATAAAGGCAAGAAAGAAAGACATCTGTCCATCTTATTGATACGATGAAACCATTGTCCGCCTATGGCATTCCAAACCAAATTTTTATGGGTAAGCACTACTCCTTTAGAACGTCCAGTAGTACCAGAAGTATAAATTATCGAGGCTATATCTTCTTCTGAAACATTTATAGCAGCTAAATCTTTTTCCGTTATCTCTTTTTGCTTTGTGCCTTTTATTATGCTAAAATCTTCTAATTTGATTATAATATCTGGAAGCTTATCTTCTATTTTTTTGAGTTTTTCATAAAGCTTGCTATCTACAAAAATGGCATCTATTTCGCAATGAGTTATGATTGCAAGTACTTCTGAATCTGAAAAGTCCGGAAGCAAAGGAACTGCTATCATTCCACTGTTGACTATGGCAAAATATGCTATTCCCCATTCCGGGCGACCGGTGGCAAATATTGCTACTTTACTTTTTGCTTTTAAGCCAAAAGATAACAATAATTTAGATGTTTCAATGCTTTTATCGTTAAGTTCCTTGTAGGTGATTTCTTTTTTACCAACTAAGGCTAATGCAGGTCTATCAGCAAATTTATTTACACTATTGGTAAGAAGAGCCTTGAAGGTATATTGCCCTAAATCTTGTAAACTTTCCATGTGTACTCCGTCTTCTAAAGTTAAAAGCTCTCCGCTATAATGTTAACACTATTCGATTATTTGACAAAATTTGTTATGAAAAGTTGCAATTAAAAAAATATTTATCGCCAGGAATCCTTTAATTTTTCATTTAGTACAAGACCTATCATGCTTAGAATTACTTGCACTATATGCATATCGATTTCTGTGAAAGTGCCATTAAAGACAAAAGAATAATCTGCTTTCTTATTTCCACCACTAAGAACATTTGTAATAAGACAAGTTTTAGCACCTCTTTTCTGGCTTTCAGATAGCATTTGATATAGATAGTCATTTGACGGACGTATAACTTGAAGTGCTGTAACAACGCTTTTATCTGTAAGCTGTTTTATTTCTTCCTGCTGATAATTTGGGTCAAGGAAAGCTGATGTTTTTATTCCTGCAACAACAAGAGGCACCTGAAGCCGCCATACATTATAAGGTATAGGAGAACCTATAAAGACAACTTTATCTGCATTCAAAAGTTTTTCGACATAGCTTTCAACATCTTGTTCTGAAATACTATTTATAACTTCATTTATTTTATTACATAGTAATTTTCCATAAAGCTTAAAACTGCCTTTTTCGAAAGATTCAAGCCCAAGAGGTATATATTGTCCCTCGTATTCATATGCATTAGATATTGATTCTGAAATATACTTTATAGAAGAAAAATCTCTGAATGCCATCATTCGAACGAATCTATTTACTGTAGATACTGAAACATCAGCTCTTTCTGCAAGAGTTTCTATTGTCATATTTTCCAGTTCTTTTACATTCGATAATATGCACTCAGAGAGTTTAAAAAAAATATCTTTATGGTCGTATGTATTAAAAAATTCCAATAAAGCAAGTAGTGTTTCCATACTGAATACGAATATTACAGTATAAAAGCACTTTTTTTCAATGGGATTTTATTTTACCGCTTTTGCTGCATTTTCTCCAGCAAGACGACCTGATGTATAAGCGAATCCAAGAGTTCCGCCTTCAAAGTCTACATAAGCTCTTCCATACATTCCGCCAGCATCTGCACCTACTACATAAATATTAGGAACAACATCACCATTATTTTTAACGGCTTCAAAGTTTTCGTTTATTCTAACTCCGCCTAAAGTACCAAGGTTACGGGCAACATATTTAACTGCATAGAATGGTCCTTTTTCAACCTTAGGAAGTCCTTTAAGGTTTGCAAAGAATTCTGTATCATTTCCTGTTGTGATAGCATTATTGTACATATCAATACTCTGCTTCAAAACATCTTCTTTTACAGACATTTTCTTAGCAAGTTCTGCTATAGTATCAGCTTTAACTACAACCGCAGTTTCTGCACCTTTATCAAGCAAAGGACGATAATCTGTTGGAGTACAGGCTTTATTATAGGCTTCAGTTGTATCAGTCATTAAATTGAATTCCATATACCACTGACGATTGTTTTTCCATGCTCCAAAGTGGTCTTCTATAGATACATATCCTTTTTCTGCAATCTGAGAAAGAGTTGTATCATCAAGAATAAGCCATTCCATAGTATCTGGCTGCATTGCAATTTCTGCACCGTGAATAGCAAAATCAGTTACATTTTTTTCATTACAGAAACGCTGTCCAAACTTGTTTACTCTTAAATGAGGGAAGAATGTAAAATCTGTAAGTGAAAAGAAAGCATCTCCCATTTTAGAGATTAAAGCCTGTGTATCTTCGCCTGTCCATGTTTCCCAGAAGTAATGCATATTATTTGTTCCGTAAGGAGCAGCTCCTGCAGCCCAAGCCATATTGATACCATCACCAGTATTGCTTCTAACTTCTCCGAATGTGAAGTTATCTCCATAGAGTTCTTTTAGCATTGCTTCGTTACCACCAAAGCCACCTGTAGCAAGAATTACTTTTTTTGCAGATATTTCATATATAGTTCCGTCTTCTGCCTGTGCTTTTACACCACAAGCATTTCCATTTTCATCAAAAAGCAATTCTTTTGCTGGAGTAGAAAACATTACTTTTCCACCCTCTTTTTTAACATCTTCCAATATAGTTGTTATTGCAACCGTTCCACCATCTGCATAGCCATGCAAGGTTGATGGTCTACCGTGGTTTACATAAGAGCCACAAACACCACTATCTACAAAATTTAATCTAACGCCATTGTCCAACAAGAAATCTACAGTCTTTCCAGCTTCATCTATTACTTTACGTACAAGAATATTATTCATAAAACCATGAGAAGCTGCCATGTATTCATCATAGAGCCACTTTTTACTTACAGTTCTGCCCGCAGCTTTCTGCAAAGAACTATCGGCTGCAAACATACCGCCGGCTATTGTTCCTGCACCCATAGGAGAAGCTGTTTTTTCAAGTACAATTACATTTGCACCAGCTTTTACAGCAGCAAGAGCAGCAGCAGAACCTGCAGCTCCTCCTCCAACTACTACGATATCAGCATTTTCCTTTACTGTCTGAGTTTTGCTACTGGCAACTTTCTTTTCTGTTTGATTTAGGGCAGCTTCTCCTCCAGCCTGATTTATACAATCTTTCACAGCAGCAAGTATAGCATTACTTGTAACTGTAGCTCCTGTCACAACATCTATTGCTGTACTCTGTTTAGCTACAATAGCTTCCGGTATTTTTTGTATAGCAGGGTCACTGATTCCTGGCGTTTCAGCATGGGAAAGTATTTTTACATCTGAAATCTTATTTTCTGTGAAAGTTACTTCAACTTTTACATCTCCATTCTTTCCCATTGATTCTGCAGTATAAGAACCAGCTTTATACACGTTTCCTTTACCGCAACTTGTTGCAGCTAAGAGAACAGAAATACCTGTCATCACAGCAAGACAGCTTTTCAATATTTTTTTCATAAATAAAACCTCCGATTAGCTATTTTAAATCAGGATATTGTAAAAGTTAATTTCCAGACTGGACTTTTTTAAGCCTGTTTTAGACACAAATTATAAAAACAATGGATTATTTTATTTTATGATTTATAATAACAAAGTAAAAGTCTAAGGGGGCTATATGAACAATAGTAACAAGAAAAAGATATTTCTTTTAATGATCTGCACATTTTTTAGTATCTTCTTGCTATATTTAATTATGGCTATCAATAATTCAAAAGGTTTAAATGAAAAATTCATACAGATAATGCACATGCCTGCTTCAAGTGTACAGGGAACTTTATCTGCCTTAAATATGTTTATATGTATAATAATGGTATTTATCCATTATGATTATGGAAAGAAGCTTGGTATTTCCTGTATTGGATTTTCCATTTTATCAAGCATAATTTTTATAATAAGAACCCATATTTTAACACCTATTCCAGGAATTGCAACTTCTCTTATATCTTTGATTACAATAGAAGTATTTGCCCGCTACTATAAGAAAATAACTATATCAAGCCTCACTGATTACCTTACAGGCTTAAAAAATAGACGTGCTTTTGTAAATGATTTGGAAGATAATATAGATTCCCGTACACCTTTCTACCTCGCTTATTTTGATATGAAAAACTTTCAGAGCCTCAATGCTTCTTATGGTGTAGAAGCTGGAAACGCAATTGTAAAAACCATTACAGGAAGGCTTTCAGGTCGTATCGAAAAAGATGATATTTTATATCGCATGGAAAGTTCTACTTCATTTGCACTTATCTTTAGACCTAATAAGGATGCAGAAAAGAAAGTAAAAGAGCTTTTGTACAGTTTGAAAAGACCTATCCATTTTGAGCAAAACGGCAATGACCACGAATACAATGTAGAAATGGTTGCAGCCTTAATAAAATATCCAGAAGATGGAAATTCTTTTCTTGAACTTACAAAATGTGTAGATATAGCTATAACTTATGCAAAAGATAATCATCAAGACTTTACAATCTATTCAAACAAAGAAATTCAGCAAAAGCAAAAATTACAGATAGAAGCCGAAAATCTCATAAATGAAGCTTTACAAAATAATTATTTTTTCATGGTATATCAACCTCAGTTTGATATAAAAAGCAAAAAACTTCGGGGCTTTGAATCCCTTATAAGATGTAAAAAGCCAGATGGAACAATTGTAAGTCCAGGTGTATTTATTCCTGT
>JAILNT010000130.1 GCA_024691265.1 Treponema sp.
GCATTTGTTTTTGCAATACTTTGTACATGGATTTTCATTGCTTTCATAATGCACATACAATTCAAAGATTCCATAATGGTTCCTTTAGTGGGAATAATGTTTGGCAACATAATAAGCGGGTCTACAAATTTTCTTGCTTATAAATATGAAATGACACAAGCTTTATCTTCATGGCTTACGGGGCATTTTTCTTCTGTGTTAAAAGGTCGCTACGAAATAGCATATCTTGCCATTCCCCTTGTTATAATCGCATTTCTATATGCAAATCATTTTAATATTGTAGGCATGGGAAAAGATTTTTCTAAAAACCTTGGAGTAAATTACAACTTAATTCTTTTTATGGGGCTTACAATTGCAGCTTTAATAACAGCTTCTATTGTAGTTGTAGTTGGTGCAATCTCCTATATAGGGCTTATAGTTCCTAATGTTGTTGCAATATATAAGGGAGACAAAATAAGAGGAACTCTTATCGATACAGCCTTGTTTGGTGCAATTTTTGTACTTGTTTGTGACATGATAGGAAGAATAGTTATAAGACCTTATGAGCTTCCAATAGAATTAATCATCGGAATTACAGGCAGCATTTTATTTATTGCTCTTTTGTTGTATCGCCTGAAACATGGTAGAAAAGCATTAAAAAGGAAAAATCATGATTAAAAATAGAAATATCAGCAAGAAGTTAATTATACTAACGGTTATAGCAATATTAACATGCATACTCTATATGACTATTGGAGTAAATTTTGAAAATAAAAAGCTTTTGAATTATGCAATGAAAATACGCTTTCCAAAATTGTGTGCAATGATAATTGTGGCTTTCGCTATAGGAAGTGCTTCAATAGTTTTTCAATCAGTTATAAATAATACAATCGTTACTCCATGCATTTTGGGTATGAATTCTTTATACACACTTATACATACGGCAGTTGCTTTTGCTGGAGGAATAGGAAGTTTTATTGTTATTAATCCTAATTTATCATTTGTAACAGATGCAATAATAATGGGCATTTCTGCAACAATAATATATGGCTACCTGTTCAAAAAAACAAACCATAATGTTTTATATGTACTTTTGATAGGAACTGTTTTAACCTCTTTTTTCTCTAGTGTACAAAACACACTTACAAGGATAATGGATCCTAATGAATACGACATTTTACTTACAACTTTAGTTGCGAGTTTTGAGCATGTTAATTCAAGGATTATATTAGCATCTATTGTTTTACTGGCTAGCATAATTTTATTTTTGCATAAAGAAATAGCTTTATTAGATGTAATTACCTTAGGTAAAAATCAGGCTATAAATCTAGGTGTTGATTATGATAAAAGCATAAGAAAGCTTCTTTTAGCCGTAGCTTTATGTATGGCTGTAGCAACTGCACTTGTAGGTCCTCTTTCTTTTATGGGATTAATAATTGCAAATCTAGCAAGGCAGCTTATGAAAACTTATAGGCACTCTTTATTAATACCAGCATCTTTTTTATTTGGAATTATAACACTTGCCGGAGGACAATTAATAGTTGAAAAAGTATTTGTTTATGATGCTCCTATAAGTGTTTTCATAACCGTTGGTGGTGGAATTTATTTCCTATATTTACTTTTAACAAAAAAAAGGAGCTGAAATATCATGTTCATAAAAGATTTGACAAAAAAATATGAAGATAGGACTGTTGTTGATTCTGTAGATTTCGAGATTCCAAAACATAAGGTATTGTCACTAATAGGTCCTAATGGAGCTGGAAAGTCTACTGTTATGGGAATGATTTCCCGTTTAATCAGGCAAGATTCAGGAACAATTGAGTTAAAGGGGCAAGATATAAGGAAGTGGAAAAGCGGGGAACTTTCAAAACATCTTGCTATTTTAAGCCAGCATAATAATTCACAAATGAAGCTCACTGTAAAAGAGCTGGTTGCATTCGGTCGTTTTCCCCATTCAGGAAATCATTTAACAAGTGATGACTGGGAGAAAGTAGAAAAAGCTATGTCTTATATGGAACTTACAAATCTTCAGGACTGCTTTATAGATGAGATTTCCGGAGGACAAAGGCAAAGAGCTTATATTGCAATGGTTATAGCTCAAGATACTGAGTATGTTTTACTCGATGAACCTACAAATAATTTAGATGTTTATCATGCAAGTGCAATGATGAAAATGGTTAGAAAACTTTGTGATGAACTTGGAAAGACTATAGTGTTAGTCCTTCATGAAATAAATTATGCAGCTTTCTATTCTGATTATATCTGTGCTTTTAAAGATGGAAAAATAAAATGTTTTGGAACAGTTAATGAAGTTATGACAAAAGA
>JAILNT010000426.1 GCA_024691265.1 Treponema sp.
TAAGATATGATAAGAGGAGATTTTGCCATCTGAGTAGATAATGATATTTGATCTTTTAATCCTATATCAAACTCAAGAATTTTTTTATCAGCAGTGTTTTTTAATTGCTTTTGCATTCCTGCACGAAATGATATTCTAGAACCAATAATTGAAAATGCAACTGCAATAAATACATTAACTGCAACTATTAAAATCTTAAAAAACTTTCTATTCATATTAACTTTAAACTATAAATCAACTTTTAAAAAACACAACAAAAAAAAGCTAGTTTCTTGATTTTTCAAAGAAACTAGCCCTACAAAAATTAGAACAATCCGCTTATTATTCCATTGTCATCTACATCGATATTTAACGCACTAGGAGCTTTTGGCAAGCCCGGCATATCAACCATATCACCTGCAAATGCAACTATAAATCCAGCTCCGCTATAAAGCTGTACATCTCGAATTGGGAATACATAACCAGAAGGAGCTGCAAGTAAAGTTTTATCATGACTTATAGAATTCTGAGTTTTAGCCATACAGATAGGAAGATTTCCATAGCCCTGTGCTTCATAACTCTTTAGCTTTTTCAAAGCTTTACTTTCAAACTCAACATGACTTGCATGATAGATTTCACTGGCCAAAGTCTCAATCTTTTTCACTAAAGGCATATCAAGAGGATAAAGAGGTTTAAATGTAGATTTTCCGTCACAAAGCTTTACTACATGCTCTGCAAGTTCTTTTGTTCCTTCTCCTCCTTTTCCCCAACCTTCACAAAGTATTGCTTCACAGCCTTCAGCCTTTGCAAGTTCTTTTACCAATGCTATTTCAGCATCAGTATCAGAAGTAAATCTATTTACAGCAATAACAGCTGGAACTCCGAATTTTGCAACATTATGTATATGAGCTTTTACATTTTCAAAGCCTTTTCTAACAGCATCAAGGTTTTCTTTATCAAGATCTGCTTTTAATACTCCACCATGCATTTTTATAGCACGGATAGTTGCAACAATTACAGCAGCATTAGGCTCAAGACCATTCATACGACACTTTATGTCAAAGAATTTTTCAGCACCTAAATCAGCAGCAAAACCAGCTTCTGTTACAACATAATCACCGCTTGCCAAAGCACATAAAGTTGCATTTATAGAATTACATCCATGTGCAATATTGGCAAAAGGTCCACCATGTATAAAAGCCGGATTTTCTTCTAGTGTTTGAACAAGATTTGGTCGTATTGCATCTTTAAGAAGAGCTGCTACAGCTCCAGTACATTTTAACTGTCCGAATTTAACACTTTCTTTTTTATAATTTTCTGCAATTGTAATATTTGAAATACGTTCTTTTAATTCACTGATTGTTTTTGAAAGACAAACTATTGCCATTATCTCACTGGCTACAGAAATCTGGAAATGTGATTCTCTTGGAACGCCATCAATTCTTGAGCCTAAACCAATAACAACATTTCTCAAAGCTCTGTCATTCAAATCAACACATCGCTTCCAGCTTATTGTTCTCGGATCAAATCCAAGTTCATTTCCCTGTTGAAGATGATTATCGATAAGAGCTGCCATAAGATTATTTGCAGCAGTTATTGCATGAATATCACCCGTAAAATGAAGATTTATATCTTCCATAGGAACAACTTGTGCATAACCGCCTCCACAGGCTCCACCTTTTACACCAAAACAAGGTCCAAGAGAAGGTTCCCTTAAAGCAATTACAGTCTTTTTAGCAATGCGATTAAGACCATCGCCAAGACCTATAACTACTGTAGACTTTCCTTCACCCGCAGCTGTAGGCGTCATAGCAGTTACAAGAATAAGCTTACCTTTAGAAACAGAAGCTTTTTCCTGCAATGTCTTTAATTCTTTCATTGTAATCTTGGCTTTGTAAGGCCCGTACAATTCCAAATCATCGGCAGTAATGCCAATCTTCGAAGCTACCTCTGTAACAGGTATCATTTTGTTCTGCTGTGCGATTTCAATATCAGAAAGCATGATTTCCATTGCCCCTTTAGAAGAGAGTAATATGCCGATATGTTACAATAGCAACGAAAAGAGTTCAATTATCAAAATGAATAAAAATAATAAAAATGCATCATTTAATGCAAAAATTGCATAAAAATAATAACTTATAAACTGAACACCTCAAAATCAGCTACATCACCAGACAATAAATACTTCCATGGTCTATTTTCATCACCCCGAAGCTGTCCTATATCATCAGTTGTAATTTTTGCTTTTGCGGATAAACTACCTGCAGTATTAGCTTTCTCATAAAGTTTTCTGGCTTTCTCTTTATCTTCCTTAACACCTAAGCCATATTCATAACAATATCCCATGCGGAATATTCCTTCAGGGTTTCCTTTTTGAGCATTATCTTTATATATTTCAAAGGCTTTTTTTTCATCTTGCTCTACAAACTGACCTAATCTATAACAATCCCCTAAAGCCACAAAATCGTTATCATAGCCAGAGTCATAGGCTTTTTCTAAAAGTTCAATTCCCATTTCCCTTTTATTATTCTTCAAATAATCATGCAAATATATATCACCAAGATAATAAATTGCCTGTATATTACCACAAGAAGCTTCATAACTTAATGCATGAAAAGCATCTTCTGCCATTTTCTTTCCCTGACTCTGTAAAACACCAACACGAATGTTAGTATAAAGCATAGCGAAATAAAACATTTCAACTATATCATCTGCTTTTGCATTCTCTTTTGGAGCTCTTATTGCAATTTCAATCTTCTGTGCCATTTTCAGCTTTTAACTCCCTTTTACATATTTCAACTGCATCTATTGCTTCTTGAAGTCCTGAAGCTGCTGCCTTTTCAAAATAAATCAAGGCAGTTTCAACATCTCGTTCTGCACCTTCTCCAAGATATAAAACTTTTCCTGCATCTAAAGCACCCTGTGCAGAACCAAAATCACTCGCTTTTACAAAAAGTCTAAAGGCTTCACTTTTATCTTTTTTTGCCCCGTAACCGAACCAATAACATTGAGCCAGCATAAAAGTACCATTAGCATCTTTTTGTTTTGATGATAAAGAAAAAAGTTCAAAAGCTTTATTAAAATCTCTTTTTATATTTTTACCAGTATAAAATTCAATTCCATAAAGATATTGTCCCCAGGAATCCCCTCCTTCTGAAGCTTTTTGATACCAATAAAGCATTTTTTCAGGACTCCATTCTTCTTTCGGTCCCCAGCCGCCTTCATCAAAATATTCACCTATATAACGGGCAGCCATTGCATTATCTTTTAATGCTGCAACCATAAGCCATTTATAAGCTAAAGCTTTATCATGCTCTATTTTATCTCCATAAAAATAACGAAGACCTAAAGCAAGCTGAGAATCAATATTTCCATCTTCTGCACTTCTTTTTAACCAGTATATACCTTCTTTTACACAATCATCATCTAAAGGAAGTTCCTTGTTATTTAGATTTTTAGACTCTTCCTTTTTTATTTCATTTGTCTTTTTAGCAAAGAACACTCCCCTTATATAACCATCAGACAATAACTGCTTATAAGGTCCTTCCACAGCTGCAAGAGTAAAACATTTTCTTGCAAGTTCCAGATATTCTTCCTTTTTATTTTGAGAGAATTCCTTATAGTATTTTCGCCCAAGCATAAACCAGCCTGTAGCACCTTCTTTACTATTATTGAAAAACTGTTTTTCGAAATCACTTGCAAAAGACTTATCCATACTATAAAAAAATAAAAATTAACAGAAAATGCGTCAAGTATTTCAATTCACAAACACTATATTCTATGTTATATTTCACTGCATGAATTTGCATATCATAACTAAGAGAAATAGCAATCGGAAGCTTCCTAAACTCTCTAACATATCGATAACAGAAGGAAGTATCTGGAAAGGTATTTTAGTTTTCTTTTTTCCTATTCTTTTTGGTACATTTTTTCAACAGCTTTATAATACATTTGATGCAATAGTCGTAGGACGATATGTTGGAAAAGAAGCCCTTGCCGCAGTTGGAGGAGGAGTTGCAGTTTATGTAAATCTCCTTGTAGGTTTCTTTGTAGGTCTTTCCTCAGGTGCATCTGTTACAATCTCTCAGTTCTATGGTGCTAAAAAACCTTTAGATACAAGTAATGCAGTACACACAGCAATTACTATGGCTCTAACAGGAGGAGCAATTCTTACAGGGGTAGGTTTTGCAACAGCAAATTTTGCAATGAAAATGCTTGGTACTCCTCAAGAAATACTAGTACACTCAACCACTTATCTCAGAATATTCTTTATAGGAATGATTCCCCTTTTTATTTATAACATGGGCTCAAGCATATTAAGAGCCATAGGAGATTCAGTAACTCCCCTTATACTTCTTATTTTAAGCTGTTTTACAAACATAATTCTCGATTATATCTTTGTTGTCGGCTTAAACTGGGGAATAAAGGGTGTTGCATGGGCAACCGTAATTGCAGAGACAGAAAGTATGCTTTTAGTAATTATAACCCTTGCAAGAACAAAAGATTGCTACAGATTTTCAATAAAAAAACTTGGTTTCACAGCCCATATTTTGCGGGATATGCTTAAAATAGGATTTCCTGCCGGTATACAATCTTCTATGTATACTGTAAGTAATCTTCTTATTCAGGCAGCCATAAATTCATTTGGAACAAACTCAATTGCAGCATGGGCAGCTTATGGAAAAATAGATATTATATTCTGGATGATAGTAAATGCCTTCGGTATTTCCGTTACAACTTTTTCAGGTCAAAATTATGGTGCCGGAAAATATGACAGAATGAAAAAAGGAATGTGGATTACACTTTTAATGACCGCTTTTACAACAATTTTAATAAGTGTAACACTCTGTTTAGCAGGCACACCTGTATTCAAAATTTTCACAGATGATGAAACTGTTGTAACAGAAGGTATGGCTATGCTTCGCTTTTTAGCTCCAACTTATATAACATATATTTCAATAGAAATACTTTCTGGTACTATAAGAGGGGCAGGAGATTCTTTTATACCTATGATTATAAGCTGTTTTGGTATATGCATTCTTAGAGTTTTATGGATAAGTATAGCTGTTCCCAAATGTCATGTATTCAATATGGTTTCTTTAAGCTATCCAATAACATGGACAACAACATCTATTTTATACTGGATTTATTATATAACACTTAAAAGAATATTTAATTATTCTCTAAATAATAAAAAAATTATTTTTTTGTTCTTAGCCATTTTCCGCTTATATAATAAATCCAATAACATGGACAACAACATCTATTTTATACTGGATTTATTATATA
>JAILNT010000124.1 GCA_024691265.1 Treponema sp.
ATAATCGTACCCCTTATGCATATTCACTTGTATTAATACTTAGTATCCTAGTTCTTCTTATAGGAAAATTTAAAGGACTAAGAAGTCTTCTTTCACTTTTATTTACAGGAGCAGTATTGCTTTTTGTAGTTGTTCCGGGAATGTGGACTCCGTACCCAAAACTTATAGCTTTAATCTCTTTATTTGCAATCTGCCTTGTAAGCTTTATTTTGATTGCAGGATTAAGTAAAAAAGCATTTGCCGCAACTCTTGGAACACTTGCGGGTATACTGCTTGCTGGAATAATTGCAAGTATTTTTGAAAAGTTGATGAACCTTTCCGGCATAGACATGGAAAAAGGAGAAACACTTTTATACCTTGCTCAAAACCGTAATTTCAAAATAACATCGCTGCTATTTGTATCAATTTTGATTTCTAGTCTTGGAGCTACAATGGACATTGCTGTATCTATTGCTTCAAGTGCAGAACAACTTTACAAAGCAAATCCAGACATGAACTTAAAACATTATTTCAGCTCGATTATGGCAGTTGGTCGTGATATAATTGGAACTATGACCAATACTTTAATTCTTGCTTTTTGTGGCTCTGCACTACCTTTAGCAATGATGATTTGGGGGTATCATATGGATTATATGCAATTCATAAATATTCCTTTAATTGAAATACATATTTTACAGGCCCTATCGGGTTCTATTGGTATGGTTTTGAGTGTCGTTTTTACGGCTCTCCTTTCTGTTTTGATATTTAGGCACGATAAAGTTTCCTTTTTGAAAACTAAGCGGGCTTAAAAAATATACACACTCTATTGCCTAAAAGGAGGCATTATGAAAAGAAGCACAAAAATTGTAATAGGAGTCGCATTGCTTGCATCTCTTACAGCATGTTTTACCAGCTGCGGCACAACAACAGCTGCAGGTAAAAAGAGCGACAAAAAAGTCGTAACTAATTTTGCATATGCAAAATCAGGTGAAATCACAAAAGGAACAGCAGCAACAGGAGATAGCGTAACAATCTCTATTGCAGCAACAAGTGATATGCACGGACGTATTTACCCATGGTCATACGCAATCGATGCAGAAGATAAATCAGGTGTTGGTTTTTCACAGACTGATACTGTAGTAAAAGAAATAAAAGAAAAATATCCTGATACTCTCCTTATAGATATTGGAGACTCTATGCAGGATAACAGTGCAGAGCTTTTCATAGACCTTGATACTCACCCAATGGTACAGGCTATGAACATGCTTAATTACGATGCATGGATTTTGGGAAACCATGAGTTCAACTTCGGACTTGATTTCCTTGAAAGAAATATCCAGAACTTCGATGGTCGTGTTGTATGTGCAAACATTAAGTATGCAGACAGCAAGAAAGATTTCGTACTTCCTTATCAGATTTATGTAATTGACGGCGTACGTGTAGCCCTCATCGGTGCAACAGCTCCTCATGTAAAGCAGTGGGAAGCAAGTTCTCCAGAGCATTTCCAGAATCTTGATTTCACAAACCCAATTGACTCAATGAAAGAAACAATTAAGTCAATCGAAGGTCAGTATGACTTACTCGTAGCAGCAGTTCATATCAGCCGCCAGGGAGAATATGAAGAAGAAGGAAAGACTGGAGCATTCCAGATTGCAGAAGCTATTCCTGAACTTGATGCAATAATTGCAGGTCACGAGCATGCAACATATTGTACTGAAGTAAACGGTACATGGGTTTTGGAACCTGGTCGCTACGGTTCACACGTTGCTCTCACAAAGTTCAACATGAAGAAAGATGCAAACGGAAAGTGGAAGCTTGAAGGCGTTGAAGCTGAAAACATTGCAACTAAGGGAAAAGAGACTTCAAAAGAAGTTATGGACGGCTTTAAGTGGGCACATGATGAAGCTCAGGCAAAAGCTAACGAAGTTGTAGGAAAGGTTTCTGGCGACTTTGTAACTGGAGTAGACTTCATTACAGGAGCAGACCATGTTACAACAATGCCACGTGCACAAATTGAAGACACAGCTCTTATGGATTTAATCAACGAAGTACAGCAGTATTATGCAAAGGCTGATATTTCTACAGCTGCACTTTTCAACTTTGATCAGAATCTAAAGGCTGGAGACTTCAAACGCAAGGATGTTGCATTCATCTACAAGTATGACAATACTCTCATGGGTGTAAATATCACAGGTGAAAACCTCCTTAAGTACATGGAATGGACTGTAGGATATTATCAGACAGCAAAAGAAGGTGATGTAACAATCGCATTTAACCCAGATTTCCGTGCATACAACTATGATATGCTTTCAGGTATTAACTATGAAATCGATTTAAGCAAGCCACAGGGAAGCCGCATTACAAATGCAACTCTCAATGGAAAAGCTATCGACCCTAAAGCTACATATAAATTGGCTGTAAACAACTATCGTTTCGGTACATTGATGAGCAACAAGTGGGCAAGTCTTGAAGATGTTTATTACACAAGTGTTAACGACCCTAACCCAACAGTTCGTGACCTTATTGTAAAATACACACAGGAAAAGCTCAACGGAACACTTAGTCCAAAATGTGACCATAACTGGAAGATTGTAGGATTGCCATCTTCATTCAATGATGAAGCAACAATCGCAAAAATCAAGAGCGGAGAAATACAGATTCCACGTTCTTCAGATGGACGCACTCCAAATGTTGAAGCTATAAAGAAGCTTTAATTTAGAATAAGCGTATAAAGCAAAAAATGCACCCGAAGAAGTAAGATTTATAAAATCAAGCTTTTACGAGGTGCATTTTTTTTATTAAAATTAAACTCTAAATTTATCTACCTGAACACCAATTTTATCTATAGAATTTTTTATCTGATTAGAAACATCTCGTAAAGCAGCTCCTGTTTCATTGATTTTTCTTGCACTATCAGAGATTCTTTCCATATTTTGAGTCATTTGCATTGATGCATCTTGTAACTGTTGAACTTCACCTAAAATCAAGCGGTTACCTTCCTGCATTTCTTTAGATGCACTACTAACTTCACTTGCACTATCTCTCATACTATGTAAAGCATCTGTAATCTGTTTAGAACCTTCATTTTGTTCTTCCATTGCAGATTTGATTTGAATAACAAGTACATCAGTATTTTCAAGCTTTTTTGAAACTGATTCAAATGCAAGGCTTGATTCTGAAGATGAGTTTACAACAGTATTAATAGATTCCTTTATTTCATTAAGCTGCTCACCAATAGTTTTTGACTGTACTGAAGAAGTTTCAGAAAGTTTTCTGATTTCATCTGCAACAACGGCAAATCCTTTACCAGCCTCACCTGCATGAGCTGCTTCTATAGCTGCATTCATTGCAAGAAGATTAGTTTGATTTGCAATAGAAGCGATTGCAATATTTGCTTCCTGAAGCATTTCTGACTGACTTTCTATTTTTTGTAATCTTTCATTTACAGCATTCTGCTTTGCAATTCCAGCTTGAGAATCAGAGCGAAGCTCACTAAAAGATTTAGCCATTTTATCTACAGAAGTATTTACGCTTGAAATATTTCCTATCATCTGTTCTACAGCTGCACTAGCCTGAGTTACTCCACTAGTTTGAGCTTCAATCATGTGTTCAAGAGATTCTATATTTGAAGCAATCTCATTTACAGCACCAGCTGTTTGATTTACAGAACCAGTTTGTTTTTCAATATGTTGATTCATATTTTCAATATTTGAAATTATTTCTTTAATAGAATTAGAGCTATCTTCTGTTGCTCCTTCAAGATTTTCACCGGCAAGAAAAAGTTCCTGTTTTGAGCCTTTTACATCTCCAATAATCGACTGTAGCTTTTCAGAAAATGCATTAAATCCTTTTACAACAGCACCAATTTCATCTTGTGATTTAGAAACAATTCTTTTAGTAAGGTCTGCATCTCCTGAAGCAATTTCATTTACCGCATTCTTTACTACAATTAAAGGTTTTATTGTAACTTTTGCCACAATAAAACTTATAAAGAATGAAACAAATGCAATTACTGCAAGATAAAGCAGCATTTTCAACATCATTACGTCCATACTTCTAAAGAATGACTCATAAGGACAAACACAAAGGACGGCCCATTCTGTTCCTTTTATAGGTCGATACGAAACAACTTTTTTAAGACCTAAAGATGCATCATAAAAAACAGTTCCACCAGTTTCACCTGCAAAAACATGTTCAATAATTCCTTTCATTTCTGGAGCTGCATCAACATTTATTTTTGCACCAATTTCAACAGCTTTTGCTTCCTTATTTTCATTTACGGTAGCCACAAAAATTCCTGTATTTCTATTTAATAAAGTAATATCAGCTCCTACATTAACTCCCATACCCTCTATCGAATGTGTAAGGGTTTCTCCCCAGGTATTTGCACCAACAAGCCCAATTATTTTTCCATCATCATTTCTAACTGGAACAGAATAAGTTTGTAAAACTGCATTAGCAACAGAACTAAAATATGGGTCACTTACATATTTATTACCCATAGCAGCCTGCTTTATATATTCACGGTCTAAAAGATGTACTATACGACCATCTTTCGTAAGATTATATCCATCAGTTGCATAATAAGTGATATTCTCGTATTCAGAACCAACTCCATTCATGGCACGAAGACGAATGCATTTTTCTTCAAAGCTAATA
>JAILNT010000185.1 GCA_024691265.1 Treponema sp.
TGATTTTATTGAAGGTCATAAAGAATATAATGATATTGGTATTTCAAGAGACCTTCCTACAATTTTATCCTCAATAGTTGATGACGCTTCTTCTGATAATATTGCAGAAATCATTTCAAATCAGCTTTTAAGAGCTAATGATAAAGTGAACGAAGGTTCTATCGAAATGAAGTTCTATTCTGATGTAGGAAGCCCTTCAGATGAAGATACAGGAAGTTTATTAAAGGTTGCTGTAATTGATGATGATATTGTCATAAGAAAATTGTTAAAAGCAACATTTAATTCTATAAGTGCTGAATGTGAAACTTTTGATTCGTCTACGGTTTTCCTTTCTGAAATAAATAAGAAAAAGTATGATATCATAGTTCTTGATATATTTATGCCTGGTATTTCAGGCTTTAATATTCTTCAGGCTTTGAATGAGAAGGGCATTAAAACCCCTGTAATTGTATATACACAGGCAATTCAAAAAGACATCGTTGTAAAAACTTTGTCTTTAGGAGCAAGAGAGTATATAACTAAGTCTCAAAAACCAGATGTTGTTGTTAAAAAGGCTTTTGAGATTTTACATGTTAATTAATAAGCTTGTAATCAATTTATAGTTTATATTTTATAGCTTATTGAAATTTATAGAATTGAAGGGTGAATATGAATACAACAGATAATGTTGCAGGAAGTCGTTTTCTGGCTAGTACTCTTCATGAGATAAGAACGCCTATCCAGACGATAATAGGTACAGTAGAGCTTCTCTCTGATACTAAACTTGATAAAGAACAAGCTGAATATGTCCATCAAATAAAATTTAGTGCAAATGTTCTTTTAAGTCTTGCTAATGAAATATTGGATTTTACAAGATTAAAATCTAATGAATTTAAACTTGAAAATATTCCTTTTGATATAGCTTCTCTTGCAGAGCAGGTTGTAGACCTGATAAGTATTGATGCCCTTAATAAAGGTATAGAACTAATAACAAATATTGATGATTCTATACCTCTTTTTGTTATGGGTGACCCTGTAAGAATTCAGCAAATTCTTCTTAATTTATTAAAAAATGCAGTAAAATTTACACATTCTGGTTATATCGAACTTAATGTATGTCGTAAAGATAAAAAAATAGAATTTCATCTGCTTGATTCTGGCATTGGTGTTGCAGATGATAAAAAAAAGCTTATTTTTACTGACTACTATCAGGTTGATGCTTCTACATCTAGAAAGTATGGTGGTACAGGTTTAGGTCTTGCAATTTGTCAAAATCTTGTTAATGCCATGCATGGCGAAATAGGAGTTAATGATAATCCTGAAGGCAGGGGAAGTGATTTTTATTTTAAAATACCTCTTGAAGAATGTGCTAACCCTCCTGTAAATGAAATTTTTGAATCTGATGATAAAAACTCTGCTTTTTCACTTGAAAGAATTGCAGAAGAAAGAGTTCTTATTGTTGATGATTCTATACGAAGTTGTATTAGTCTGAAAAATAAGCTTGTAAATTTTGGCTATAAGCATGTGGAATTTTCTAATAGCGGCGAAAATGCCCTGAAGCTTATGAATGCTGCAGCAAAATTAAAAGAGCCATACAGTATAATTTTTATTGATATGATTATGCCAGAAATGGACGGCTGGAGATTAGCTTCTGATATTACAAGCAATAAAGATATAAATGTTGCAAAGCTCTTTTTATTGATTCCTGAAGGACAGGCTAATAAAGATGCAAAAATGCAAATGCTTAACTGGTTTAATGGTTATTTGCGAAAACCTGTTAAGAGAAAAAATCTTATAGATGCATTGAAAGAAGCTTCTTCTGGAAGTATTGAACTTGAAGAAGTAAAAGATGAAAAAGCTTTAGAGAGAAAAGCTGAAGAAGATAAAAAGAATGCAGAACTTGAAGTTGCAGGGGGGTGTAAGATTCTTATAGCAGAAGACCACCCTGTAAATAGAAAGCTTCTGGAAGCTTTCTTGAAAAAATATGGTGCTGAAGTTTATCTTGCTGAAAATGGAAATGAAGCTATTGAGCAGGTAACAGTGCATAAAGACATTGAGTTGATTTTCATGGATATACAGATGCCTGAAAAGAATGGAACTGATGCAACTGTAGAACTTAGAATGAAAGGTTTCAAAGGTATAATTATCGCTTGTACTGCAAATAATGACCAGGATGATTTCCAAAAATATAAATCTCTTGGAATGAATGATATTCTTGTAAAACCTTTTAAGCGTGAAGCTGTAAAAAAAATGCTTGATAACTGGATTTCATTATTAAAAATGCCTGATGCTCAAAAAATTGCATGTCTTACAAATATGAGTAATATGGCTTGTGATTCATGGGATGTTAAAGATTTTATGAATACAACAGGTAATGATTTCAATTTTGCTCTGGAAGTTATTAGTGATTATGAAAATCAGACAGAAGAAATTCTTTCTCAATTAAAAGTAGAAACTGAAAAAAATCATAATTGTGATTTTGATTTTATAAGACGTGCAGGACACACTCTTAATGGTAGTTCTAGTGCTATTTCTGCTTTTTGTCTTGCTAAGCTCGGTGAAAAAATAAATGCAGCTGCTAAACAAAAGAATATTGTTTTAGTTGAGAGTGCTAGGGTTGAATTTGCCCTTGAATTTACAAATCTTAAAAATATTATATCATCATGGAAATCTAATTTATGAAAACTAATTATCATACCCATTCTACTTTTTGTGATGGAAAAAATACAGTCAGGGAGATGATAGAAGAGGCTATTAGAAGAAATTTTTCTGTACTTGGCTTTTCCTCTCATTGTATGTATCCTTTTTCGTCTGACTGGCATATTCCAACATTGAATATTCCTTTATACGTAGACGAAGTTAAAAAGTTAAGAGATGAGTATGCTTCAAAGCTTGATGTAAAATTAGCTTTTGAAGTTGATTTTATACCTAGCTTTTCAATTCCCCTAAGAGAAACATATAAGCAGTTTTCACCTGATTATCTTATAGGTGCTGTACATTATCTTGCAAATGAAGATTTTATTTTTACTGTTGATGGTTCTGCTGATGAAGTTAAAAATGGACTTGAAAAGGTTTTCTCCGGTGACGGGAAAAAAATGGTTCAGTCTTATTTTTCAGCAGAAAAAAAACTTCTTGAGAAAGGCGAATTTGATATACTTGCTCATGCTGATTTAATTCGTAAATTAAATGGTCGGTTAAATTTTTTTGATGAAAAAGACAGCTGGTATAGGGAAGAATTAAAGTCCATGGCTAAAGCTATTTCTAAAAGTGGAGTAATTGTTGAAATTAATACAGGTGGAATGGCTAGAGGTTATACAGATAGTCCTTATCCTAGTGCAGAATTTCTTTCTATACTGAAAGAATATAATATTCCTGTGACTATAGATTCTGATGCTCATAATGCTGATAAAATAGATTTTGCTTTTGATTTTGCAAAAGAACATGCGATAAAAGCCGGTTATAAAGAATTAGCCTATATTGAAGACGGGAATATAAAATTTCAGCCTGTGAATGAATTTTAGTTTAATAATTAGTTAAATGAAAAAGACCTGTGAGAAGTTTAAACTATTATCACAGGTCTTTTTTGTATGCTTTATCTTCTGTTACGAAGCTCTTCTTTCGATTTACATTCTATACAGAGTGCTGCATATGGCATTGCTTCAAGACGTGCTTGAGGTATTTCTTTGCCACATTTCATACAAAGTCCATATTTCCCCTGGTTTATACGCTGAAGGGTGTTCTCTATGAGCTGTAAACGCTGGGCGTCTTGTGCACCGAGAGAATCGAGCAATGTTCTGTCGATAACATCAGATGCTAGATCTGCTTCATCTCCAGACTCTGTTGCACTCATCAGGCGTTTCATTTCTTCACTTTGAGAAGATAGAGACTCCAGAATAGTATTACGCTGTTCAATAAGCTTTTTCTTTTGCTGTTCGATAAATTCTTTTTCCATTAATAACACTCCCGTGTTGACAATCTCTTTGGTTTTGTACATACTAATATAAGCATAAATTATTGAAAAGACAACTTTTTTATTTTTACGTCTTTTTTTCAAATTTTTTGGAGGAATCGTGGCTAAAGAAGAAGCTATTGAGGTCGAGGGTATTGTAAAGGAAGCTTTACCAAACACGATGTTCCGTGTTGAGTTGCAGAATAAGCATATTATTTTGGCTCAGCTTTCAGGAAAGATGCGTAAGCATTATATTAGAATCGTGCCAGGTGATAGCGTAAAGGTTGCCCTTTCACCATACGACTTGAATCGTGGTCGTATCATATTCCGTGAACGCTAATAATATAAACTAACCTAATAATTAGCTTAGCTTGTCTTGTTTAATTTATGTTGAGTGATTAATAGAAAATTAATTTTTAGATAAAAAAAAGGAACTGCAAATGAGTTCCTTTTGAACAAAC
>JAILNT010000217.1 GCA_024691265.1 Treponema sp.
CGACATAGAAGTGCAACGAAGCGATAAAGGTGCATTGCCTCAAAGGGCAAGATACAACAGTGCTTTGCTTGATGCAAATCTATTAAAAGCAGGTGATAATTTTGACAAATTGCCTGAAACTTATGTTATATTTATAACTGAACATGATGTATTCAAAGGGGAAAAAGCCTTATATCATGCAGACAGAAGAATAGAAGAATTAAATTATGCACCATTAAACGATGGTACGCATATAATTTATGTGAATTGTGCTTATAAAGACGATAATACTGCGATAGGGAAATTGATACATGATTTCTGGTGTAAACAGTACACGGAAATGCATAACGGGGATTTTGCAAAGCGGGCAAGATTCTTAAAAGAAAACGATGAAGGGAGGCAGAATATGTGTCAGGCAGTACAAGAACTTATAGACCAGCAGAATGAAATTGTCACTAAGCAAGTCACTAAACAAGTCACTAAGCAAGTTACGAAACAAGTTACTAAGCAGGTTACAAAAGCTGTTTCAGAAGAAATGGTAAAAAAGCTGCTTAGAAAGAACACATTGACCGTACAAGAGATATCAGACTCTTTAGATATTTCACTTGATGAAGTAAAACGCCTTCAAGCTGAAATCCATGCTGAATAAAAATAACGACAACCTTGAAAATTTCCTACATTTCAGGGTTGTTTTTTTTGCTTTACATATTACAAGCAAAATTTTGCAAAATGGAGGCAAAATATGTATCAGGCAGTACAAGAACTTATAGACCAGCAGACAAAAGCTGTTTCAGAAGAAATGGTAAAAAAGCTGCTTAGAAAGAACACCTTGACCGTACAAGAGATATCAGACTCTTTAGATATTTCACTTGATGAAGTAAAACGCCTTCAAGCCGAAATCCAAGCTGAATAACTACTTATTTTTTAATAAAAAAGCCTGATAGAATAATATTTGAATTAATATTCAAACTTTCTATCAGGCTTTTTCGCTTATTTCATTTATAAACAGAATTATTTACCAGTACGCAACCAGTTCTGTGTAAAAATTCTATCACTTACAAGATGTTCATCATCAAAAACAAAGTCTTTTACTGTAACACGAGTTTTTCTCTTGTTAAGAAAGTTCTCAATTAAGCAAGAACGGCGAAGTACATAAGACTTACCTGTAACACCTTTTACATGGTCAATTTTTTCAATTGTAAAAGTCTTCATGATTTTATTAGGATTTGCCTTATCATAGTAATCCATTTTTACAGGAAGTAAAGTTTCCTTATCGTACCAACATATTCTTGAAGAATATTCGATATCATTCTTTTTTATTGGTGTAGATTTTATCTTCCAACAATTATATTTTGTTCCTGCTACATTAATTGTTTCGTTCTCACCAAGCATTTCGTGTCTATCTTCATTAGCTTTACGAATTGTCATATCGTTATATGTAAATTCACAGCCTACAAACGACTTAGAACGTTCACTTGAACCAATACGACGAACTTCCTTAATAGATTTATCATAAATCCAGCGGTCATCTTCCTTATTTGTCTTTGCAGCCTGAAGAATACGAGTTCCCTTCATTGAAGCAGGTTTCTGGAAATCAAAAACTACATTAGCAACATTTTTTCCTAATCCACTACCATATTCAATCATTTCACGGTGTTCAACATTTCCTTTTGCATCATAAACGTCTAAAAGCATTGTGGCTTTACTAAAATCAGGAACAGGAAGACTTGTAAACCTCGTTACAACTTCTTCAGCAGTTTCTGCAAAAACAGAGCTTGCAACGAGCAAAGATGATAAAACTGCAATCTTCTTCAATAGTTTCATATAAACTCCTTTTTATTACAGAAGCAGAACTTTTTATTCTTTTGACTGCTTCTTTTACATACTAGTAAATTCTATTGTTTTTTTTCTTAAATATCAAGGTTTCGCCTTTTTTTTATTGAATATGTGTTATATTTTTATTGTACGATATTTAGTAATAAATAAGCAGTATCTTAAATAATAGATTTTGTTTTTCGTATTCATAATAAAAATCTA
>JAILNT010000308.1 GCA_024691265.1 Treponema sp.
GTAGTATTAATTGCATATACGGATATTACAAAGTTTTGACTGAATCTTGTTTTTGCCTGTTTTTCTCCAGGCTGTAGCTGTATTTGATGTACTATTGTGTCTTTATAATTTTCTATAACAGGTTCTGGACTGCATTCTGAAAGTTCTACCGATGGTTGTGATGATATTAATGATGGGCGAGGAATTCTTAGTGTAATAGCACTTTTTTCATCTTTAGCAACAGCATTTGCAATATCTGCGGTAGAACGTACAAGATAGGTTCTCTTGTAATCATATTTTTTATTACCAGCTGAGCTTTGAACGGTTAAAGAAATGTGATTGCTATTTCCCTTATCGGTTGCTACATAGCAGCTTCCTGTTTTTGCTCCATCTGGAACTCTTACTTTTATTTCTGAATCACTCCAGAATTCATAATCGTAATCAGTGTCGCTTGCTGCTATATATTCAACTTGGTTAGCGTCTTTGCTCTCATAGTTTGCAGTAAAGTAAACCTGGGAATTTCCTCTTGTATTACCATAGTTACTTCCTGTTATTACTATCAATTGTCCTGGTGAAACTGTAGATTCTGAAAGGGATTCTATTCCAGGAATCAATGTACTTGGGTCAGGCCTTATTGCTACAGGAATGTCTGTTTCATTTGCAAAAAAGAGAGGCTTTGACCTTCCTGTTCTTATATCAACAATAACAAGTCCGTCTTGTATATTTGACGGCAATACTAATTTTATCTGGCTATCTGTCCAAGATAAATAACAGCTTGAGGTAATCTTATTTCCGCCTATTTCTACGAAAGAGAAACCTTGAGAGCTTCCAAAATTCTCACCGGAGATAATCATTATATCTCCAGGAGAACCTACTGTAGGATTTATTGAGTTTACTACAGGAGTTTTTTTTGAATTAAAAGTCAAAGTCCTTGTTACAATTAAAAATATTACTATGGCTGATAACCATAGTAACGTGCGGAACAAAGGAGACCCACGAAATAAGAGAGAAAAATTCTGTTTAAAGTTCACTATTCTAAGCCTTCGACAGACTCTTGTTCATTCACAAAATCATTATTGCTATAAGCATTGTATGCCTTGAACTTGTTTGTATCATTAAAATTAGTTGCAAATTCCGGCTTTATTTCTGGAGTATTATCCAGTGACGTTTCAATCCTTACAGGAGGCATATCTGCCAGTGATGAAAGTGTGATTTTTATAGAAACTGTCTTGTCTGTAAATTCTGGTCTAAAGACATCTACAGATTTTAGAGAATCTTGAATTATTTGTAAACCGTTTGACTTTTTAGAATCATTTGAAAAACTTGCATTATGAACAAGCTGGCTAGAATTTAATACCGGTGTTATAGCTGGAGTATTTAGGCTTGCATTTATTGAAGTTGAATTATCCTGAGCAGCTGAAGCTATTTCCTGCTGACTTACAGGAGCTGTTTTTCCTATTGGAAGAACTAAAGCGGCAACAAATGCTGCGGCTGCTGCAAATGGTATTGCAAGCTTATTCATGTCGAAATCATGTATTGCAGATATAAGCTTGTTGTTTGTCACTTTTATATGCTTTTTGGTATTTGTTTTTGCAGAAGATATGACTTTGCTATAGCTCATTCTTGCTTGTAGTCTTTTGAAACTTTCATCTATAGAAGCCTGACTTAAATTGAGGCTTAAAGAATCTTGTTTTAATGCTTCTTTGATACGTTTGAGTTTGCTAAGTTCTTCTTGACATTTTACACAGTTTTTAATGTGTTTTTCATATTCTTCAACATATGCACCAGGCAATTCATTATCAAGATATATTGAATGAATATCTTTTTCAGGACAGGTAGACATCGTCTTCTCCTATAAGCTTTGCTAATTGAGCTCTGGCTCGGAATACGCGAACTTTGACATTGCCCTCTGTAATGCCAAGTACTTTTCCGATTTCTTTATAGTTCAATTCGCCATATTCTCGCAAAACAATAACTTCTTTCAGATTTGATGGCAATTTATTGAGAGCTTCTTTTGCTTTCTCAATGGCCTCTTTTTTCAGCAAACTTTCTTCGCCTGAGTCCATTTTGCGGTGTTCTTCATACAACACTTTTTCATATGCATGATGTTCTCTGACTTTTCTTTTTGCATAGTTTAGAGATGCGTTCTTTACTACACGAATAAGCCAGAATTTAGCATCATCTAAAGATGGAAACACAAGCTTTTTTTCATTTGCTTTTATATATGAGTCATGCACCAAATCTTCTGCAGCTTCTTCATCACAAACGATTTTGTAAGAAATCTTGAAAAGTAGCTGCATTGTAGCATCATATATTGTTTTAAAATCATTCGGATTACTTGCATCTAAAGATGAAGCAATTCCCGATTGATTTTCTGCTATACTATTAAACACAACATCTCCTAAAGGTTACAAAATATTTTCAGACAACGTGTTATTTTCTTGCCCAAACTGTACCATTAGGTGTATCTGTCAATTCAATGCCACGATTAGTAAGCTCATCACGTATTTCATCTGCTCTGCTGTAATTTTTAGCAGCTTTAGCAGCATTTCTTTCTGCAATAAGAGCTTCTATTTCAGGAGCTTCTGCATCACCTTCATGAGGATTTACAGATGCTGCCTTTTCTTGAGTCTGTAATATTATTGAAGCTTTTTCTATTAACTTCAATCCTAATACAGAATCCATGAGCTTGATTAAAGTTACACACTCTTTTGCTTCTATAGAAGAATCTTTTATAACTTTTTGAAGTATTGAAAGGGCCTTTGGTGTTGCAAGGTCATTTTCCAATGCTGATGTAAAGTTAGTTACATGCTGTTGAGCTTTTTCTGAAAGGGGTTCTGTTATATCTTTTAATACAATAGCTTTTTGTGCACCTTCTTCCTGCTGTTTGTTATAGTCAAACTTTGCATTTTTAAGAACCTGAGCTACTCTTTGTACAAGTGCAAATCTTGAATTTTTTGCACTGTCCATGGCGTCCCATGAAAAGTAAATCTGTTTTCTATAATGTCCGCCTAAAAGGAAGAATCTATAGTCAAGGGCGTCATATCCTTTATCTATCAATGACTGCAAGGTAAGAAAGTTTCCTGATGATTTAGACATCTTTTCACTTTCACCTTTTTCTGCAGCTTTTTTATCTTTTGCGATAACAAGGAATTCGTTATGAAGCCAATACTTTACCCAAGGACCTTTTGCTCGTTCTTCTTTATCAAAAGAACCTTCTGCCTGTGCAATTTCATTTGTATGATGAATTGGAATATGGTCAATTCCACCTGTATGAATATCAAAATGCTTCCCAAGATATTTCATACTCATTGCAGAACATTCTATATGCCAGCCTGGGTATCCTCTTCCCCAAGGACTATCCCATGTAAGAGCTTGATTTTCAAATTTTGATTTTGTAAACCAAAGAACGAAGTCATAAGGATTTCTTTTATTTTCATCAACTACAACAACGTCTCTTTCTCCAGCTCCTGCTTTAAGTTCGTCCATGCGGAGATTTGCAAGCTTTCCATAATCTGGATAAGTTGTAACGTCATAGTAAAGATTTCCACCAGCCATATAAGTGTGTCCTTGAGCTTCAATTTGTTTTATCAGCTCAATCATTTCTTTTACATGTTCTGTTGCCTTACAGATTACATCTGGGTGACGAATGTTTAATTCATCAATATCTTTTATAAATGCATCTGTATAGAATTTGGCAATATCAAGAACTGACTGATGTCTTTCTTTTGCTGTTTTAAGCATCTTATCTTCACCGTCATCTGCATCACCTGAAAGATGTCCAATGTCTGTGATATTCATAACATGCTTTAGTTTATATCCAAGATATGTAAGTGTTCTGTCTAATGTATCTAGAAAGACATATGCTCTTAAATTTCCGATATGGGCATAATTGTATACTGTCGGACCACAGCCATAAAAACCTACAAATCCATCTTGAACAGGTACAAAGTCCTGCATAGTGTGGCCCATCGTGTTATAAAGACGTAATCCCATATATTCCTCCGGAATGAGTCTATATTTTTATAAAGTTTACTCGAAATTTATCAGATTATCGATTATAATAAGTACTCGTGTACACAATACGAGAAATAGGCGAAAATATCAAGAACTGTAAAGGTTTTGAGGGTGAAGTCCTTTTTGATGTTCCAATGAAAAACAGGACTTCTATGAGAGTTGGTGGAAATGCAGCTCTTATAATTGAACCCTTGAATCTGGCTTCTCTAAAAACTGCTTTGACTTTCTGTGATGATTATTTCATCTTGGGAGGAGGAAGCAATATTGTAGTTTCTGATGCTGGATTTGACATTCCCGTTTTTTCACTAAGGAATATGAAGAATATCTCTTTTGAAGAAAATGCGGCAGATGAATCAACTGTTATCCTTAATGTTGATTCTGGCTGTACTTGGGGACTTGTACATTCTTTTTGCATAGAACATGGATTTTTGGGACTTACAGAATTTAATGGACTTCCAGGATCTGTAGGTGGAGCGGCTTTCATGAATGCGTCATGTTTTGGACATGCATTTAATGATAATATTTTAAAAATATCTTATCTGGATTCAGGCATAATAAAAGAATATAATTATTCTAAAGAAGATTGGAGTTACAAAAGAAGTCCTTTTTCTTCTGGAAAATTAAAAGCGAATAGTAAACTTTCACCTGTAATCTGTTCTGTTTCTTTTCTCATGAAGAAAGAAGAGCCTGAAATTGTAAAAAGTGCCGGAGAAGATATCTTGAGAAAGAGAAGTGAACGAGGTCATTTTAAATATCCTAGTGCAGGCAGTGTATTTAAGAATCCTGAAGGTCTTGTAGCCGGAAAACTTATAGATGAGTGCGGTCTAAAAGGCTATTCTATAGGTGGAGCTCAGGTTGCACCATTTCATGGTAATATAATAATAAATACCGGAAATGCAACTCAAAAAGATGTATTTTTACTTGTAAATTACATAAAAGAGCAGGTATTAAAACATAAAAATGTTTTATTAAATACTGAAATAATATTTACAGGTATTGTACAATAGTAAATGTAGAATATCATTGTACAATATAGCTGAAATATAACAGTTGATTTTATGTATCAGGAATATCTATATATTAAAATCGATATTTTATATGGAGGAGTTTATGAATACGCCATTACAATTAACACTTACAAGCTTTAAAGCTGGTTCATATATATTTTTGGAAAGTCGCCCTGCCAATGATTTCTTTTTCATAATAAAAAGTGGTATGGTAAAAACTTATCAAGAAAACAATGCTATTGAGACAGTTACAAAGCTTGGACCTGGAGACTTTATAGGCGTTGTACCTTGTATGTCTGGTAGAAATCAGCTTGAAATGGTTGTAGCTGCAACTGATGTTACCTGTCTTTGTATTAAGAGGTCACAGTATTCTGATTTTATTGCTAAATATAATACTGTTGCATTAAAGATAATTCGAGTATTTGCAAAGCAGATGCGTGAATTGAATTTTAATCTTACTCAAATTACATTGAAAAATACTGCCCTAGATAGACCAGAAGAACTTTTCAATATAGGTATGTATTATTTTAATGCAGGTGATCTTGATGCCGCTTATTTTGCTTTGTACCAATATTTGAAATATTGTCCAAATAGTGTTGATGTTGCTTCTGCTAAAAAGAAATGTGATATGCTAAAAAAAAGAAGTGCTGCGGTTTATCTTGAACCTAGTGAAGATATGAATAGAACATATCCTAAAGGTGCTATGATAATGGCAGAACATCAGCCTGGCAATGAAATGTACATTATACAGAGTGGACAGGTAAGAATTACAAGAGTTGTAGATGAACATGAGATGACACTTACGATTCTTGGAAAAGGTGACTTGTTTGGTGAAATGTCATTACTTGAGGATAAGCCTCGTTCTGCAAATGCTATCGCAGCTTCAGATTGTCGACTGATGGCTGTAAACAGAAATAACTTTAATATGATGGTATCTTCTCAGCCTCAGCTTGTTTCTCGTCTTACTACAACATTTGCTGAAAGAGTTTGGTCTATGTATCGTCAGCTTGCAAATGCTCGTATTTTTAATCCTTTGCAGAAAATGCTTGATATGCTTTCTCTGAAGGTAGAGCAAGCTTTAGGCAATAATGTTGATGATGATTCTTACAAGACAAATTATACAGTTGAAGATATTGTAAACCTTTGTGGTATACCACAAGAAGAACGTGCTACTGTTTTTTCACAGTTTAGGACTGATAAGAGAATAAAAATAGTTGAAGAAGGTAAAATTATGGTCGTAAATTGTGACGAATTATTAAAGATTGCAGAAACTTATAGGAAAAATAGTCATGTGTAAAATTAACTCTGTTATAAAAAATTTTTTTATAACTTCTTTCATTATTGTCTTTGGAATGTTTTCTTCTTTTGCAGAAGAATCCTCTTTACCTGCCGGCTATGGAAAATTGAAACTAGGAATGGCTGTTGATGATGTAAAGGAAACTTTGAAATCTATGCCGGAATTTGGTTACAGGGGAGATAGAGATGTTTCTCTTGTACCAAAAGATAAAGAAGTGCTTATAGAAACTGACGCTTCTAGGGCAGGAGCATCTTTTTTTGACCGCTGTTGGTTTCAGTTTTCAGATGAAAAACTTTATATAATAACATTGAATCTTAATTCGTCTAGAATCGATTATTATTCAATATTTACAAAACTTTGTGAAAAATACGGTCAGCCAACTTCTCTTTCTCCTGATAAGTCTTTATGGCAGAAT